>DATIEW010000664.1:0-2423 GCA_035455585.1 Vicinamibacterales bacterium
GCTCATGAGCGATGCCGCGCCAGTCGAGGTAGCCTGCAAGGGCGACGCCGGCTCCGGCGCGGGTGCGCGGGGTCTCGGCGGTCAGTATGTAAATGCCGGCGGCGCGCTCGAGGAAGGGCATCGCGCCGGTCAGCGCCCGAACCGCCTCGAGGCTGCCGTTCCAGGAAACGGCTATCCGGTAGCCGATGCGCTGGGGTAAGGCTCGCGGCGCCAGCAAAAGCGGCCGGCCACCGCCCATGAGCGCGGCCTCGACCGCCACGCGGCGAACGTCGACCACGTCGGGAGCACGTCCATCGTGGCCGAACACCACAAGGTCGGCCAAGCCCGCTTCCTCCGGGATCACCGCCTCATATCGTCCGCCCACCTCGCGCCATTGCGCCGAACTCGAGCCGAGGCCGGGAGGCGCGTCCACGCGTGGAACTCCAGCTGCCGCGCGCGCGGCCTCGAAGCGGGCCCCGGCGCTGTCGCGACGGCGGACAATCTCGGCTTCGATCGCGTGGATCACAGGAACGCCCGTGACGGTTGGCGAGCCGCTCTCACCGCTCACGGGTGCGGCGCCGCTCAGGTCAGGACGCACGAACAGGCCGACGACGTGCGCATCGAAGCGCTGAGCGACCGTGAAGGCGGCGGCGAGCGCAGTGTCGTCGGCGTCGACATCGAATAGTGGAACCGTGATGATCCGGAGGCTCATGGCCGGTTCGCTCTAGTTGCGCGACTCGCGCTCAGCCATCTGGGAAGGCGCCGACCTCGCAGCCGCCCGACGGCACCGGCAGACGGAGCGCTCAGTCCGGCGCATGATGATGGCCGAGCTCGTCGGCGTGGGCAGCGGAGGGGGCCTGGTCGTGATGCTCGTGTCCGATCATCTCGTGCGCCTCGGGGGTGAGGTCGTCCGCAGTGAAGGTGTGCTGGATTGCGTGGTCGTGAACGAAGGCGATGATGTCGGCGATTTCCCGACCGGTGAGCTCGATCTGATTGCCGAGCGCCATTTCCTGCGCGGCGATCATGCCCGGTGCGTGGTTCCACATCTTGGCGACGAAATCGAAGGGGTCCATGAACGGCTGCATGGTATGGGCATCCAACGGCGGTGCATCGTGGCCGCCGACGCCATTGATCGCGTGGCACGCGATGCAGCCTTTGCTCACGAACAGCTCCTTGCCGCGCTCGGGGTTCATGATCGGCATCGCGAGCCGGGGCCCCTCCGGCACGCTCGTGGACGTCACATGGCCGGCATTGGAGAGCGTGGACGGCAAGACGCTGACGAGGCCCGCCAGCGACATGACGGTCATGGCCCGTCGCGCCCGAGCGTTCGGTCGATTGATCCTCTGGGGCTGCATCGACCCATCCTCTGTGCCGGGGTGCCAGCGACTGCGTAAAACCTCCCCAGCAGAGTGGATCGTCTCAGACCGGAACACGACCTGCATTGATCCAGATCAACTGCGCCCCCAAGGGTGCAGGGCGACCGTCCCGCACGCCGGGGATCAGCCCCCTTGAGCAGCGCTGCTGTAGCGGCCCTCAGGGAGCGCGCGAGCAGCAGCGGCGGTTGTGCACACGTTCCGCGGTCACCGCGGCGACTAGTAGCGTCGATTTCGTCAACGCTGGCACGAGCGGGCGTCGGCCGCCTCCCGAGGTCGCGCAGACCTGCCCCACAAGCCCGATAGTGCAGTGCCTTTGCGGTCCGGGGCATCCGCACCCCGGAAGCGTTCGCGGAGGAGCGTGCCGAGGCGACGAACCGCGTGCGCATGAAGATGCTTGCGCGCGCGACAACGACAACTGCCGCAGCCGCCGCGTGGATGGCGGCGATCGACAAGGCGGGATCGCGCAGGTCGAAGCCTCGCGCGTGGAGCGCAGAAATCGTGCGGGCTCCCGGACGCGCACCTTCGGCAGATGGCTTCGACCGGCCGCGCTCGATCAAGTCAGGGTGCTGGCCCCCGCCTACCCGCCAGGCGCTCCCTGGGTGTTGACGTAGAGGGCGTAGAGGGACTGGCTCGCGGCCATGAACAGGCGGTTGCGCTTGAGGCCGCCGAAGCAGAGGTTGGCGCAGCGCTCGGGCAGCGCGATGCGGCCGATCCTGGTGCCGTCGGGGGCGAAGATCAGCACACCGTCGAGCGCGTCAGTGCCCATCCCCCAGCCGCACCAGAGGTTGCCGTCGACGTCGCAGCGCATGCCGTCCGGCGTGCCGCCCGCGGCGTCGATCAGCACCCGCTTGTTGGCGAGCGCGCGCCCGTCCGCCGCCACGTCGTAGGCCAGGATCTTGCGGTCGGGCCGCCCGCGCGACTCGACCACGTAGAGCAGGCGCTCGTCGGGCGAGAAGCAGAGCCCGTTCGGGCCCAGCACGTCGTCCGCGACCACGGTGACCGCGCCGCTCGCGCCGTCGATCCGGTAGATCGCCTGGGGCACCTCGGACGGGGCCTTGTGGCCCTCGT
>DATIEW010000665.1:0-2850 GCA_035455585.1 Vicinamibacterales bacterium
GTTGCTCCTCGCTCAAATACTCCCGGTATTCTCGGTCGTCGCGCCTTGCCGGCGAGGAGCCTCGCCCGCCCGTCTCGGTGCGACGCCGGCGTTTCACCACGGACTGCTAACCCCTTGCAGCACTGCCAACCCCGACCTCCCAACCGCACGTGACACGGCGCGTTGGGATTTGGAAGTCGGGCTTTGGGAGTTGACAAGCGAAGTGATCCCGGGTCAGTCGGTGCCGGCCGATCCCGCCGGCAGGTCCGCCAGACCCCACCGGATCATGAACCAGAAGAGGAGCACGCCGGGGAGGGCGACCACGGTCGTGAGCAGATAGAAGTTCACGTAGCCCATGACCTCGATCAGCCGTCCCGACGTCGTCGCGGTGAGGAACCGGCCGGCGATGCTCGCGAGCGCGGAGAGCAGCGCGTACTGGCTGGCGGTGAAGCGGAGATTGCAGAGCGCCGACAGGTAGGCGACGACCGTGACGCCGCCGATGCCGCTCGCGAAGTTCTCGAACCCGATGACCGCCGCCAAGCCGACGTTCGAATGCCCGGCGGCTGCCAGGGCGGCGAAGCCGGCGTTCGAGATGGCCATCAGCACGAGGCTCACGAGCACCGACTTCTTCATGCCCCAGCGCGCGTAGATCACGCCGCCGATGAACACCCCCACGAGCAGGGCGGCGAAGCCGAGCCCCACGTCATAGAACGCCACCTCGTCGTTGCTGAACGCAAGGTCCGACAAGAGCAGGCGCAGCGTCAGGTTCGCGAGCGTGTCGCCAATCTTGTGCACCAGTACGAAGATCAGGACCACCACCGCGCCCCGGCGCTTGAGGAACTCGACGAGCGGGCTGAAGTAGACGACGACGGCTGTGGTAAGCGTCCGGACGGGTGGCGGTGCCCGGTGGCGCGCCGGCTCTCCCATGACCACGCCCACGATCATCGCGGGCAGCGCGAAGCTCGCGCACGAAGCGTATGCCACCGCCCAGCCGTACCGCGCCGCCAGGACGAGGGCGAGCGCGCCGGCCGAGGCGGCGCCAATGCGCCACCCGTACTGCGACATGCCCGACCCCACGCCGAGCTGCCTGGGCTCGAGGAGCTCGATGCGATACGCGTCGATGATGATGTCGTTGGTCGCGCCGGCCACGCCCACGAGGATGGCGGCGGCGGCGACCGTCGGCAGCGCCGTCGCGGGATCGGCCAGGCCGAGGAAGACGACCGCCGCCATCACAGCGAGACCGGTCAGCCAGAGCCACGAGCGGCGCTGGCCGTAGCGGCCGAGCCACGGCAGGCGGACGCTGTCGATGAACGGCGCCCAGATCCACTTGAAGTTGTAGGCCAGGAACGTGAGGGCGAACGCCGTGACCGCGCTCTTCCGGATGCCGTGCTGGGCGAGGCGCGTCGTCAAGGTGGCCGCGATCATCGCGAAGCCGAAGCCGGACGAGATGCCCAGGAAGAACGCCGCGAGCGGCGCCGGTTCGAGGTACGGGCCCACGCCGTCCGGCAGGCGGCGGCGCCAGTCGCGTGCCATGCCCTTATACCTTACCGTGTTTGTGATGGCGTCTTCGGCAGACGGTGCGAAGTCGTCGATCGGGGTGGGTTGACCGCTGTGCGCCTATCATGCTCAGGCGGTTAGCCGCGAGCGCGGCGGCCAACGCCGTGTTCGCGGCCCATCAGGTTCATGCTCGCCGCGATGGCATTGCGTGTTAACATCCGCGCGCACAAGCACATGCGGTCGGCGAAGGTGGCGCTGACCGTCGCGTATGGCCGCGAGGCGTGTGACGGTCTACTCCATAACCCGTTAGGCGGACACGGGCTTATCCTTGGGGTCCGAATTGACATCCATCGCGCGCCTCTCGATGCTCATACTTGCGGGTTCGGTGGCGGCGGCCGGCTCGGCCGTTGCGCAAGTGCCCGACGATCTCCGCGCGGCGATGAGGGCACGCGACACAGCCTTCTATGCCGTGGATCCGGAGCAGTGGGAAAGGTATACGGCCTCGACGTTCACGACGGTTCAGCAAGACGGGTCGTTCATGACGAGAGCTGAACGCCTTGCGAACCTGCGGACGCAGACGCCGCGGCCCTACATTCCACGGTAACGCGAACAGAATGAGCGCCGGGGCGAGCTCGTCGTCGCGCGGTTCTTCAGGGGCGGTCTGCGGTCTGTGGGTTCTGGAAGGTTGGACCCGAGAGACGGCGCTGGCCTGGAACTCGACTGGTGGGCCGGGGCGCCCGAGCCGCTGTTGTCCGCTTCAAGTGCTCCGAAGCCGCGGCTTCTATCCTCATGCGACCTGCTGCCCTGTTCTCGTGGCGACACCCAGAGTTTCCGGAGGACTTGGCATTCTACTGTGCTGAGGGCAACCGCACATTTGCGTCATCGGCGCACGAGCGAGGTGCATGGGTTCTGCAACCTCGACTCGCGTCGCATCTCGGACAGCTAGTCCGCCTGGAGGTGGAGGACGTATCTGCCGAAGATCTTCGAATCCTATTGGGAGCGGCCTGACATGGCGATTCACCTCCGGTACAGGTTGTCACGCCGCGTGGTGTCGCACGCGTCGCGCCAACCCATCCCGCCGCTGATCGCCGGAACGACCGTCTTCAGAACGAATACTGGGACAACAAAGAGACAGAACGAGGAGCCGGGATGAAGGCGATCGTGGTGACGGACCAGGCTGCGGGAACGGCCGGGATGACGCTGGTGGAGCGGCGCGAGCCGCAGGCAGCGATCAACGACGTCGTCGTTCAGGTTCATGCGTCGGGATTCGTCCCGACTGAGCTGACGTGGCCCTCGACCTGGACCGATCGCCTCGACCGTGACCGAACACCGTCGATCCCCGGGCACGAGCTGGCCGGAGTGGTCACCGCCCTC
>DATIEW010000666.1:0-3773 GCA_035455585.1 Vicinamibacterales bacterium
GTGCAGTTCCACAAGTCGACCGACGGCGGCAAGACGACGACCACGCTCCGGGTGCCGCACGGCGACAACCACGATCTGTGGATCGCGCCGGGCGACAACAGGCGGATGGTGCAGTCGAACGACGGCGGCGCCAACGTCACCTTCAATGGCGGCGAGACGTGGTCCGGGCAGGGATACGCGACGGGCCAGTTCTACAACGTGTTCACCACGAAGCACGTGCCGTATCACGTCTGCGGCGCGCAGCAGGACAACAGCACGGCCTGCATCTCCAGCCAGAGCGATTCCGGCGGAGGCGGGGGCGGCGGCCGCCTGCCGCCGATCTTCTATTCGCCCGGCGGCGGCGAAAGCGGGTACATCGCCGCCGACCCGGTCAATACGGACGTCTTCTTCGCGGGCAGCTACGGCGGGCTGCTGACGCGGCTCGATCGCAGCACGGATCAGCGCCGCGTCGTCACGATCTATCCCGACAACCCGATGGGCCACTCCTCGATCGACCTCACGGAACGGTTCCAGTGGACGTTCCCGATCGTGTACTCGCCGATCGATCCGAAGGTGCTCTACGCCTCGTCGCAGCACCTGTTCCGGACGACGAACGGCGGACAGAGCTGGCAGAAGATCAGCCCGGACCTGACGCGGGCCGATCCATCCACGATGCAGGCGTCGGGCGGGCCGATCACGAAAGACCAGACCGGCGTCGAGACCTACGCGACGATCTTCACCATCGCGCCCTCGCGCCAGGACATCGGCACGATCTGGACCGGCTCGGACGACGGCGTCGTGCACGTGACGCGCGATGGCGGCAAGAGCTGGGAGAAGGTGACGCCGGTGGATCTGCCCGATTTCGCGCGCATCAGCCTGATCGAGGCGTCGCCTCATCAGAACGGCGTGGCCTACCTGGCCGGGAACCGCTACCAGAGCGGCGATCGCCAGCCGTACGTCTACAAGACCGCGGACTTCGGGAAGAGCTGGCAGAAGATCGTCAACGGCCTGCCCGCTCACGATTTCCCCCGCGTGATCCGCGAGGATCCGAAGCGCAGGGGTCTGCTGTTCCTCGGAACGGAGCACGGCATCTACGTCTCGTTCAACGACGGCGCGAGCTGGCAGACGCTGGGGCTCAACCTCCCCGACACGCCGGTGCACGGCGTGGTGGTCGAGGAGCGCGACCTGGTGATCGGCACGCACGGCCGCGGCTTCTACGTCCTCGACGACATCGGGGTGCTCCGCCAGGCCACGCCCGAGCTGACCAACGAGCCGCTGCACCTCTTTCAGCCGACCGATCCGCTTCGCGGCTTCGATTCGAGCGTCGCGTTCGACTACTTCCTCGGGCGCGAGGCCGAGGACGTGAGGATCGAGGTGCTCGATTCGCAGGGTGCGGTGCTGCGTTCGTTCGTCGGCGGAAAGAACGCGCCGCCCGCGCAGGCCGAGGGGCGCGGTGGGGGCCGCGGCGGGCCGCCGCCGCGTGTCGGCGTGCGGCGCGGCATGAATCGCTTCAGCTGGGACCTGCGGCAGGAAGGCGCGGCGGTCTTTCCCGGGATGATCATGTGGGCCGCCCAGCCGCAGCGCGGCCCGGCGTCCCCCCCGGGGCGCTACACCGTGCGCATCGCGGCGCTCGATCGCACCGCGACGCGCCAGTTCACCATCGGGCTGGATCCCCGGCTGAAGGCGCAGGGCATCACGGAGGCCGATCTGCACGAGCAGTTCAAGCTGTCGTCGCAGATCCGCGACCGCGTGAGCGAGGCGAACCGCGCCGTCATCCAGATCCGCGCGATTCGCGATCAGGTCAACGACCGGATGACGAAGGTGCCGGAGCGGCGCCGCGCCGAGATCCAGGCCATCGCCGACGGCCTGCTGAAGCCGATCGCGGCGATCGAAGAGGAGGTCTATCAGGTCCGCAACCGGAGCGGGCAGGATCCGCTCAACTACCCGATCATGCTGAACAACAAGATCGCCGCGCTGGCCGGCGTGGTCGAGAGCGCGGACAGCAAGCCCACGGATCAGAGCTACGAGGTGTTCAAGGAGCTGTCGGGCCAGCTCGATCGCCACCTGCAGAAGCTGGATGCGACGCTTCAGGCCGAGCTGACGCGCCTGAACGCCGCGCTCCAGCGCGAGAAGATCGCGCCGGTCGAGCGGAACCCGAAGGGAGGGAGCTAGACAGGCTGCGGAAGAACGCGCAGCCTGAAGGAAAAAGGGAAAAGGCACAAAGGAAAAGGCGCCTACCCGGTAGCGCGGTGGGCGGCCTGCGTTCTCAGCGGAACGACAACCAGGCCAATGTGACGGCGCCGGCCGCCAGATGCAGCGCGATCGCCGCCCGTTCGTGTTCGAGGGCGCTGCCGAGCACCAGCAGGACCGCGGCAGCCAGCAGCGCCTCCCAGTACAGATCGCGCGTCCGCTCGACGATCCGGCCTCCCGTCGCGCGCGCGCGTGTTGCCGCGATGATCGCCGTTGCGATCTCGGCGTCTCCCTCGCGATCGAGCTCGAAGTACCGGCCTCCGCCGTCCGCGGCCGTCGCCGCCAGCGACTCGCGATCGAGCGAGGCCGAGAGCACCGGCCCCGAACGTCCAGACCCGACGCGCGGGGGCGGAATCGGACCGCCGGCCGTCGTCCCGACGCCGACGACGTGCACGGGGATGCCGCGTTCGACTGCTACCGACAGGGACCTGGAAATCTGCCCGCTCCACGCCTGACCGTCCGACACCAGCACGAATGCCCTGGCGTTGGTGGCAGGTCCGCCGCCCATCTCTTCGTCCTTCTCGACGAGCCGCAGTCCCCAGTAGACGCCCTGCTCGATGTTCGTGTCCCACGTTCCGTCATCCTCGAGCCGGAAGGGCGGTTCGCGGTCGAGGTGATCGAGGAAGAAGAAGAGGGTGTTGGGATCGCGGGTGAGGCGCATCTGCGGGGTGGCGATGCGTGCGAACAGCGCCAGCGCCACGCGGTCCTCCTCCCATCGGAGCGATTCGCCCAGGACGCGCAGGAACCGCATGGATCGCTGCCATCGATCGCCGCGCACGTCGGCGACGCGCATGGACGCGGACCCGTCCTGCAGGATGACGAGGTCGATGCCGGCCGTGTGGACGCGGGAGACGATTGCCTGCGGTCTGGCGACAGCCAGGATCGTGCCCGTCAGGGCAAGGATGAGGAGCAGCCAGAAGAGCAGGTCGCCGAATACCGGCGCGCGCTCACGGACGGGCAGGCGGCGTCTTCGAAAGAACCGCCTGGCCTCGCCGCGGCGCCGCGCGAACTGCCACGCCCACATCACCAGCAGCGCGCCGGGAACCGCGAGCAGCGGCAGCCATTCCGGCTCGCCGAACCGGATGGGGGTCATCCCTTTCGAATCCGCCGCCCGCCGCGCGCGGCCTCTTCGGCCTCGCGCCTCTCGTCGGGCAGCATCGGCACCAGCATCCTGAACTGCTTCCCGCCCCCTTCCGGCGGCGGCGCGCCCTCGAGGCCGTGCATGGAGGAAGGAGGCTCGTCGGTGCCTGCCGGAGGGACGTTCTGCCGCCGCGCGGCGACGGCCGCCCGGTACCTCACGACGAACTCGTAGTTGTACGCGGCGTCCGGATGCCCTGGATGGCTCCGCAGCACGTCGGCATACTGTTCGATCACCCGGTCGAGCCTCGATACGACCGTCTGCCAATCCCCGCCGGGCTGGACCGCCGCGCGGTACGCCTGGTTCGCTGCCACGAATGGATCCTGACCGGCGTCGGGAGTACCGTCCGCCGCGCCCCAGTAGGATGCGGCGGCGCGGGCGGACGCGACGCCAGCCGGCCGGCTTC
>DATIEW010000667.1:0-3481 GCA_035455585.1 Vicinamibacterales bacterium
AGCCACCCCACAAGGCGGTTGCAGCGCCTGGAGCCGTGCTCGCGCAACAGGGTGCAAACACGGGAGGGGTTCTCCGCGGCCACGGAGGCCTTCGCCTGAACAGCGAAGGCAGGGAGGACCACGCGGTGTTCGGCGTGACGAAAGTCAGACGAACGTGCTACAGAGAGGATCTCGTGCACCGACGCGCCGATGCATGTCTGGCGTCCGGGGTGACGGACATCGAGCAGGCATCTGGGCTACGCGCGTGAGGGGTCGAGTGCGCCTCCCTCCCCCTCGCGATGCGCTCGGGCGCCGGGGGGCCGGTCGGCGTTACCGGCCGGGCGTCTGAATCGTTCTCCCTCGCGCGCACGCGCACGGTGCGAGTGTGGTGCGGCCTCCCCCGCGAGGCGTGATGCTTGTGCGGGACCCGGTGGCAGGTCGTGTAAGGAGACGCCCGGTGACCACGCTGGTGCGTCGAGCGAGGGCTCGTGGCCGAGGCTGGCCTCGCGCAGGCTGACCTCTCGGTCTGTGCGTCGTTGGTCGACTGCTGGGTTCATTCGATCTGGACGATGACCCTGTCGGCGCGAAGCGGTTGGATGTCGGCGATGGTCCTCGACGGCCGTCGAGATCACGGCGCGAGCCGAGGAGCAGGAGGCACGACGGTGAGTGACACGACCGCAGCGTTCTTCGAGGAGCTGGCGCAGCGCGGATACGAGCCTGGCGCCGAGACCATGCGCGGCAGCGTGCGCGTCGATCTCCGCAGCGGCAAGCGGACCGAGCGGTGGCTCGTGTCCGTGGACCGCGGCGCGGTCACGGTCTCGCGCGGGAACGCGGCAGCCGATGCCGTGGTGCGCGCCGACGAGGCGCTGTTCGAGGGCCTCGTGCGTGGCGAGGTGAACGCCATGGCAGCGCTGTTGCGGGGCGCGCTGACCATCGAGGGCGACGGCGGGCTGCTGCTCCTCTTCCAGCGGCTCCTCGGGCCGGCGACGCCACGCGGGACGCCGTCCGGGGCGAGACCAGCCGGGAGCACGCCGTGAGCGACGCGCTCGTGAAGATCCTCGATGGCAACACGTTCGTCGTCAGCGACGAGCGTGGCGACATCGAGGCTTCGTTGACCGATCCGACGGGCCTCTTCTCCTTCGACACGCGCTTTCTCTCGACCTGGGTCCTGACCGTGAACGGCCAGCGGCTCAATCCGCTCTCGGTTGACGACCTCCAGTACTTCGAGACGCGCTTCTTCCTCGTGCCCGGCACGGGCACCGTCTACATCGACGCGAAGCTGTCGGTGATCCGTCAGCGGGCGGTCGCGAACGGCTTCCACGAGGAGCTGACAATCCTGAATCACGACGAGGCGCCCGTCGACCTGACGGTGCGCGTCGAGGCCGGCTCCGACTTCGCCGACCTCTTCGAGGTCAAGGACGCCCTCGTGAAGCGCGGCACGTACACGGCGCGGATCAAGAACGGGCGCCTGCACCTCGGCTACGAGCGCGAGACGTTCCGGCGCAGCACGGAGATCTCGGCGACGTCTCCGGCCCGCCTCGACAAGACGGGCCTCACGTTCACCGTCCGCATCGAGCCGCACGGCGAGTGGGCGACCGGCCTCGACGTGGTGGCAATGCTGCCCCTCCGGGGAGTGCAGGTCCAGTCGGCGCCCGGCGGTGCCCGTCGGCCGAGCCGCCGCCCGAACCTGGCGACCGACCTGGAGCGCTGGCTCGCCGGCGCGCCTCGCCTCGAGTGCGACCGCGAGCAGCTCAGGGCCACCTACCGGCGCAGTCTCGTCGACCTCGCCGCCCTGCGCTTCTCGCCGCCGATCGCCGCAGGGCACAGCCTGCCGGCAGCCGGTTTGCCGTGGTTCATGACCATGTTCGGCCGCGACAGCATCTTCACGAGCCTCCAGGCGCTGCCGTTCACGCCGGAGCTGGCGGCGACGACGCTGCGCGTGCTCGGCATGTGGCAGGGGACGCGTCTCGACGACTTCCGCGACGAGGATCCCGGCCGGATCCTCCACGAGATGCGCTACGGCGAGATGACCGCCTTCGAGGAGCGCCCGCACTCGCCGTACTACGGTTGCGCGGACGCGACGCCTCTCTACGTCGTGTTGCTCGACGAGTATGAGCGCTGGACCGGCGACCGCAGGCTCGTGCGCGACCTCGAGCACGTGGCGCGGGCGGCGCTGGCCTGGATCGACGACTACGCCGACCTGCAGGGCGACGGCTACGTCTGGTACCGGCGCCGCAACGAGGAGTCCGGCCTGGAGAACCAGTGCTGGAAGGACTCCTGGGACTCGATCTCCTACCGTGACGGTCGGCTCCCGGGCTTCCCCCGCGCGACCTGCGAGCTGCAGGGTTACGCCTACGACGCCAAGGTGCGCGGTGCGCGGCTGGCGCGGCTGATCTGGAAGGACCCGGCCCTCGCCGCGACGCTCGAGACGCAGGCCGCCGACCTGAAGCGCCGTTTCAACCGCGACTTCTGGGTCTCGGACGACGAGTACTTCGCCCTGGCGCTCGACACCGAGGGCAAGCAGGTCGACGCGCTGACGTCGAACAACGGGCACCTGCTCTGGAGCGGCATCGTCGACAAGTCCAAGGCGAAGGCAGTGGCGCGCCACCTGCTGGGCCCGAGGCTCTTCTCCGGCTGGGGCGTGCGCACGCTGGCCGAGGGCGAAGGGCGCTACAACCCGATCGGCTACCACGTCGGCACGGTCTGGCCGTTCGACAACTCGTTCGTCGCCTGGGGTCTGCGCCGCTACGGCTTCAAGGAGGACGCGGCGCGGATCGCGGCCGGCATCCTCGACGCGGCTGAGTTCTTCGACGGCCGTCTGCCGGAGGCGTTCGGCGGCTACGACCGCCCGGTCACGAAGTACCCGGTCCAGTATCCGACCGCGTGCAGTCCGCAGGCGTGGTCGACCGGCGCGCCCTTGCTGCTGCTGCGCACGATGCTGGGTCTCGAGCCCCTCGGCGAGCACCTCGTCGTCGATCCGGCGCTGCCTGTCGGGATCGGGCACCTCGAGCTGCTCGACATCCCGGGGCGCTGGGGCCGGATCGACGCCTTCGGCCGCGGACGCGTCGAGGTCGACTCAGGACGATCGGGGGGACGGGCGTAGCCGAAGGCAGGCTGCTGCTTCCGCGCTGCGCGCGCGGACATGCAAGCGGCCATGACAGATTCGCGGAGCCCCACGGCCGTACGCAGGGGCATTCCGTCCTCACGCGGGCGCGTTCGTCCGGGTGCGAGCAGGGCCGGCACAACACCCGAGAAGCGCGACGGCTCTGCCCGAACGACACGTCGTTCACGAACGCACGCTGCGGACGCGCGGACATGTCGCGACATGCACTCGGCGGCCCAGGAGGCGAACAAGGAGCTGCGCTGAGCGGGTTCGCCAGGCGTCTCGAGGGTCGAGCGTGGGCAGAAGCGCCGCAGGAATACGAGACACAACTGTAGCGTTTATTAGGTCAGGAGCGGCGCCGCGGCAGACGCTCCCTTGACTGCCTAGCCGCGCAGAAAG
>DATIEW010000668.1:0-10129 GCA_035455585.1 Vicinamibacterales bacterium
GTTCGATCGGGCGCTCGCAAACGTGCTCGCTGTCGTCGCGGCCGCTGACGCCACGCCGGAGTCCGTCGTGCGATTGACGATCTACGTCGTCGACACCCGTGAATACCTCGCGGCGCAGCGCGAGATCGGAGAACGGTACAGGGCCCGGATGGGCCGCCACTATCCCGCGATGACCCTGGTCGAGGTCCGCGCCCTCCTCGAGCCCGGAGCGGTCGTCGAGATCGAGGCCACGGCCGTCCTGGAGTGACGGTGAAGTTCTGAGACCCATCACACGCCGAGGTCGTAGAGCTGCTCGAACTCGAGATCGAGGTCGTTGACAACCTGCCACATGCATGCAAGCGCCCGCCTGACGTTGCGATCGGTACAGGGTGGCAGCCCGGGCTGCGCGGCGAGCGCTTTCAGCTCCTGGTAGACGCGGAGGAGCCGCGCGTCGGTTTCCGGGATCGGCCGGCCGAGAAGATCGGCAGGTGTGACGGTCATTGTCAGTACTCCGCGACGGGACGTTTGTCGACGAGCCGCTTCGCCTTCAGCTCGAAGCGCGGCAGCGAATTCGCCTCCGCCTGTGCGACGTTGAAGCGGAGGCCCTCGTGTGCATCGGCGAGGTCGCGGCAGAGGCGACGGTGCAGGTCGGGCCAGTGATCGGAGCGGCCCGGCTTGAGCTCGATGAGCACCGCAATCTCGTCCTGTAGACGGTCGCGCGTGATGAGGATCTGAAACTCGTCCACCGCGGCGCACTCGCGCACGATGGACTCGACGGCGCGCGGGTAGACGTTCGTTCCCCGAATCAGCTTCATGTCGTCCCAGCGGCCCTGGATGCCCCCCTGGTAGATGTCGCCCGTGCGGCCGCAGCCGCACGCGCTATGAGGCACTTTCACGACCAGGTCCTTGGTGCGGTACCGCACGAGCGGGATGAAACCCCGGCCGAACGACGTCACGACGCGCTCGGCGCGCTCGCCATAGGGCACCGGGCGGTCGCCGTCGTGCTCGAGGGTTTCCTCGATGAAGTTGTCCTCGATGATGTGCGTGCCGCCGGGCTGCTTCGCGCATTCGAAGATCATGATCGTGCCGATCTCGGTCATGCCGGCCGTATCGCCGACCTTCGCGCCCCAGGCGGCCTCGAGCTGCCGCTTGACCGCGGGAATCGAGCCGGCGGGCTCCCCGGAGACGATGACCTTGTCCACGCGGCTTTCCCGCGCCAGGTCGATGCCCATCTCCGAGGCCGCCTGCCACATCCGCAGCGCGTAGGTCGGCGTCGAGCAGACGGTCGTGACGTTCATGTCGAGGATGGTCTTCACCCTCGCCTCGGTCGTCGCCCCCCCGGATGGCAGCACGAGACATCCGATCTTCTCGCAGGCGTAGTGCGCGCCCCAGAAGCCGATGAACGTCCCGTAGGAGAACGCGAACAGCACGACGTCGTGGGGACGCACGCCGAAGCCCCACAGGCCGTAGGCCCACATCTCGGCGATCCATTCCCAGTCCTTCGTCCCGTCCAGGACGCGCAGCGGGGTCCGGCCCGTCGTGCCCGACGTCAGGTGGTACCGGATGGCGAGGCTGGGAGACACCGTCGGCAGCGTCCCGAACGGCGGCTGCTCCATCTGCGCAGCCATCCAATCTTCCCGGCTCATGAAAGGAATGCGCCGGAGGTCGTCCAGCGTCCTGAGCTGACCGGGATCGAAGCGGGCCTGCTCCCACCGGCGGCGGTGGAACTGGCTCCTGGCCTGCGCCCAGCTGCAGAGGCGGCGCAGCTTCAGCAGCTGAAGCGCGGCCAGATCCTCGCGGGGAAGGGTTTCGTTCCGTGGATTCCAGTAATCCGAGGCATCTGCCATTCGGGTTTCCTTCAGCTAGCGGCCTGGCGTCTCCGCGCTCCACCGTTCGAAGGCGGCCACGAAGGCCGGATCGCGCTGCCGCAGGCTGTCGTAGTCGACCTTCTTGCTGCGCGTCATGGCCTCCATCGCAAACGGCATCGGGTCGAGATACATGTGGTCCTCCATGCTCTCGAACCAGCGGAGACTCTCGAGCGCCGCCTGCTGCAGCTGCTCGACGCGCGGCCGGCGCTCGCGCTCGAACCCGGTCAGCGCAGCCTCGAGGTCCGGTGCGGCGGACACCGCGCGCGCCAGCGCAATCGCATCTTCGAGCGCGAGCTTCGTTCCGGATCCTATCGAAAAGTGCGCCGTGTGCAGCGCGTCACCGACGAGCACCATCCTCTCGCCATGCCAGCGCTCGTTGCGGACGAGCGGGAAGTTCAGCCACCTGACGAAGTCGTTCGACAGCAGCGGCTGGCCATCCAGGGAGTCGCTGAACACGTCCGCCAGGAACGCGCACGTCGCGGGGCCGGTCATCCGTTCGAACCCCGCGCGCCGCCAGGTCTCGTCGCCACACTCCACGATGAAGGTGCTCGTACGGGCGTCGAACTTGTAGGAGTGCGCCGCATACACGCCGGTCGGGTGACTCACGAACGTGAGCGTCAGTCCGTGATACAGCTTCGGCGTGCCGAGCCAGATGTACCTGTTGCGACCGTACTCGACCGTGGGCCGGAACGTCGACGCGTGCTCGCGCCGGACCAGGCTGTTGGCGCCATCGGCCCCGACCAGGAGGTCGCCCGCGGGGAGCGCCGACAGATCCGTTACAGGCTGATGGAACCGGAGGTCAACCCGCAGATCGCGGCAGCGCTGCTGCAGGATGTTGAGGAACCTGATCCGCGCTATCCCCGAGAACCGGTTGCCGCGAACACTGATCTTCTCGCCGCGGTGCACGACGTCCACGTTGTCCCACTTCTGGCAGGACGCGGTGATCGCCTCGAACGAGGCTGCGTCGCTCTCCCGCAGGTAGTCGAACGTCTGGTCCGAGAACACGATGCCCCAGCCGAACGTGTCGTCCGGTCCGTCGCGTTCGACGACCGTGATCGCGTGTAAGGGGTCCTGCTGCTTCATGAGCAGCGAAAAGTACAGCCCCGCGGGCCCGCCGCCGAGTATCGAGATCCGCACGTCAGGACCCCGTCCCGATCGACCTCAGCGTCCATGCGGGCGCGACGAGCCGCCGCAGGCCGTCGGCGGTGAGCCGCACGCCCGGCTCGTCGCGCCGCTCGCGATCCCACAGCTTGCACGTCACCTGCTTGTGCATCTGGTCGAGCCCTTCACAGTAGTTCGTGAACGAGCAGCGCCGGATCTCCTCCCCGCGGCCAAGCCGGATCTTGAGGAACCAGTCGGGATCGGCCAGCGACTGGCGCGCCGCGCCGACGATGTCTGCCGCGCCCGAGGCCAGAATCTGCTCGGCCTGATCGAAGGCGTGGATGCCGCCCGTGACGACCACCGGCGTCGTCAGCCCGGCCGCGCGGATGGCGCCGCGGATCAGGCCCGCGTCCCTGACGTTGCGCCCGAAGGGGCCCCGGTCGTCGGCGAGAATCGTCGGCATGCACTCCCATCCGCTCGGGCCCGTATACGGGTAGGCTGCCCATCCGATCCGGGGCTGCTTCGCGTCCTCGAACTTGCCGCCCCGGCTGAGCGACACGAAGTCCATGCCGGCGCGCGCGAATTCGACGCCGAAGAACACCGAGTCCTCGATCCCGGTCCCTCCATCGATGCACTCCTCGGTGAGGAAGCGGCACCCGACGACGAAGCTGTCCGACACGTTGTCGCGGACGGCACGGAACACCTCCAGCGGCAGGCGCACGCGATTCTCACGCGGCCCTCCATAGCCATCGTCCCGCGTATTCCGGGCCGAGAGGAACGACGCCATCGTGTACGCGTGCGCGTAATGCAGCTCGACGCCGTCGAACCCCGCCGCCTCGGCGCGCGCGGCGGCAGCCGAGAAGATCGGCGGCAGCGCGCGCGGCAGATCGCAGATGTGCGGCAGATGGACGTCCGTGACGCGCTCGCGCAGCCCGAACTCCAGCGCTTCGAGCTCCCTCGGCTCCAGCGCATCCCGCAGCTGCCCGTCGGACATCGCCAGCAGCCGCTCCCTGACCTCCTCGTCGCTCGCTGCCACGCCGGCGGCGCGGCGATGGGCCTCGGTGATCCGCAGGTACCGGCGGAAATAGACATCCCTCGGCGGCCGCCGGCGGATCGTCAGGAAATCGATGATCTGGATGAAGAGACGGGTCGGGCCTCCGCTTGCCCGGCGCACGGTCTCGACGAGCCGGGCAAGCCCGGGAACGAAGCGATCGTCCCCGATCCGCAGCAGGGGCCCACTGGGGATATCGCGCACGCCGGTCGCCTCGACGACAATCGCGCCGGGCTGTCCCCGGGCAAAACGCTCGTACCAGTCGAGCACGTCGGGCGTGACGAAACCCTCGTCGGTCGCGCGCCAGGGCACCATTGCCGGCACCCAGGTTCTGTCAGCGAGCGTCAGCCGTCCGGATTCGAGCGGCGTGAACAGCCGCGACGCCGCGGCCTCGGCCGCATCCGGCCAGCGCGGCGGAAGCGGAGCGTGCCGGACACGCTGTGGAGGATGCCACATGTGGTCAGACTGTCGAAGACGGCCGTGGGCCTCCCGCTGGATCCAGGCGGGAGCCCATTCGCTCGAACGGACCCTCGATCGCGGGGACGGTATCGATCAGCTGGTCTGCTCCAGAACATGCCGGGCGATTACGAGGCGCTGGATCTCCGACGTCCCCTCGTAGATCCGCAGCGCCCGGACCTCGCGATACAGCCGCTCCACGACCGAGCCGTGCTCTACTCCGATTCCACCATGAATCTGGACCGCCCGATCGACAATCCGCTGGGCGGCCTCGGTCGCGAAGAGCTTGGCCATGGCCGATTCGCGGGTGACGCGCGGCTGTCCGCGATCGTAGAGCCAGGCCGCGCGGTAGACGAGGAGCCTGGCCGCGTCCAGTTCGGTGGCCATGTCGGCCAGCGCCGCTTGCGTGAGCTGAAAACCGGCGATCGGCGATCCGAACTGGCGGCGCGACAACGCCCGGGCCCGCGCCTCCGCGAGCGCGCGGGCCGAAAGGCCGCAGGCGGCCGCGCCGACGCTCGTGCGGAAGAAGTCGAGCGTGGCGAGCGCGAGGCGCATCCCCTCGCCTTCTTCCCCGAGGCGGCAATCCGCAGGTACCCGGCAGCGCGACAGGCGCAGCTCGGCAATCGGGTGGGGCGCGGTGACACGGATCCGGCGGTCGACGGTGAGGCCCGGGGTGTCCCGATCGACGACGAACGCGCTCACCGCACGCTTCGGTGCATCCGACGTGCGGGCGAAGACGACGAAGAAGGAGGCGATCGTCGCGTTGGAAATGAACGTCTTGCACCCATCGAGCACATAGCCGTCGCCGTCGCGCACGGCCCTGGTGGCAAGCGCCCCCGCGTCTGAGCCGGCCTCCGGCTCCGTCAAGGCAAATGCCGCGATCGCCTGCCCACCCGCGACCTGCGGAAGGTACCGAGCGGCGACGGCGCCGTTGCCGCTCCGGGCGAGGGGGTAGCTGCCCAGCCCGTGCACGGCGAACACTGAATCGACGAAACCGCTGGCTGACGCCAGGCGCTCGCGCGTCACTGAGAGTGCGCGCAGGTCGAGACCCGCGCCGCCGTACTCGCGGGGGACGAGCAGCCGGCACAGCCCCTGTTCCGCGCAGACGCTGATCGCTTCCCTTGCGGCATCGTCGATCTCGCCGGCCTCACCTCGCGCGGCGAGCGCCTCGAGACGCGCCGCCAGGCTCCCGATACGTGAGTCCAGGGCACGATGCTCGTCGTCCAGGAATGGGAGGTCGAGCGTCATGAACGGTGAAAGGCCGGCGGCCGGCGCGCCTTGAAGGCCTCATAGGCCTCCCGGAATTCCGGCGTCTGCATGCAGATCGCCTGGCCCTCGGCCTCGGCCTCGATCGCGGCGGCAAAGTCGGCGTCCAGCTCCTGGTTGAGGAGGGTCTTGGTCATCCCCAGCGCAAAGGTCGGCCCGCCGGCCAGGCGGGCGGCCAGGGCGTGCGCCTCATCCATCAGCGCTTCGGTTGCGACGACCCGGTTGACGAGGCCGATACCGAGCGCGTCCTCCGCGGCGATACGATCGCCCAGCATCAGCAGCTCGGTTGCGCGCGCCAGCCCGACCACGCGGGGCAGCAGGTACGCGGCGCCCATGTCCGCGCCGGCCAGGCCGACCTTCGTGAAGAGGAACGCGAAGCTCGACCCTGGCACGGCGAGCCTGAAGTCGCTCGCCAGCGCGATCACGGCGCCGGCGCCGGCCGCCACGCCGTTGATGGCCGCGATGACCGGCTTCGGAACGGCTCTGATGTTGCGGATCAGCGCGCCCGTCATCCGGGTGAACGCGAGAAGGCGCGGCATGTCGCACTTCAGCAATTCGCCGATGATCGCGTCGACGTCGCCGCCCGAGCAGAATCCGCGACCGCTGCCGGTGATGACGACCGCTCTCACCGCATCGTGGTCGGCAAGCGCCGCAAACAGATCGCGCAGCTCCGCGTAGACCTCGAAGGTCAGCGCGTTCAGCCGGTCCGGCCGATCCAGCGTGATGGTGGCTGTTCCGCCGTTCTCTTCGTACCGAAAGGTCGTTGGCTGCCTCATGTCCGCCTCGCGGCCGCCTCGCTGGAGGCCTGACTCACGCGACCAGTTCGCCGCCGTCCACGCTCAACGCCTGGCCGTTGATCCCGCGGGCGTCCGGACTGGCCAGAAACACGGCCAGCGCCGCGACCTCGTCGGCTTCGATAAGCCTGCGCTGGGGATTCATCCGTTCGAGCGTGGCCAGGGCTTCTTCGGGCGTCCGCCCGGTTTTTCGGACGATGCGATCGATCGACTGCTGCGTCATGTCGGTGTTCAACCACCCGGGGCAGATGGCGTTGATCGTGACACCCTTCCCGGCAGCTTCGAGCGCGACGGCCCGCGTCAACCCGAGGACGCCATGCTTCGAAGCGCAGTACGCCGCGGTATAAGGAAAGCCGGTCTTGCCGGCGACCGACGCGATGTTGATGATGCGGCCGCCCCGGCGCTCAATCATCCGCGGGAGCACTTCCCTCATGCAGTGATAGGTGCCGGTCAGGTTGACCGCGAGAATCCGGTGCCACAGCTCGTCGTCCATCGAAACCAGCGGTGCGCTGCCGGCAACGCCTGCGTTGTTGACGAGTACGTCGATAGGACCCAGGCGCTCTTCCGTTGCGGCCACGGCGCGGCCGACCGCGGCGTGGTCCGTGACATCGCACACGAGGGGAAGCGCGCGCGCGCCAGCTGCTTCCAGCTGGGTCGCCGCTGCCCGCACGGTTCCGCCGCGCCCCGCCGCCGCCACATCGTATCCGGTCCTCGCGAACCGCAGGGCAATGGCGAGCCCGGTGCCACGGCCGCTGCCGGTGATGAAAGCCACTGGACGAGCCATGCGAAGCACATTCTATGTCCAAGGCGACCCGACGCGCTGCCAGGCCGTTCAGTCGTTTGCCAGAGCTACAGGACGATGCTACCGTCGTCGGCCACGCTGGTTGTGCCGGCACGACGCTCGCACCCTCGCCAAGGAGAGATGACGTGCGCTGAGACGCACCCACTCCTGGACGGAGGGGTCGATGACGTCGCAAACCCTTGAGCAGCGAGTAGAACGATTGGAGCAGAGGGTGACCGCGCTGAAGCAGTTGCCCGCCCAGGTAGCCGAACTTGGATTGCAGATTACGCAATTTCGCGAGGAGTTTCGGGCGGAGTTTTCTGCGATCCGAGGCGTGGGCGGCGAGGGCCTTACGCTCGCCGGCCTCCGCGACGAGATTCGCGCTATTCGAGGCGAAGGTGGCGAGGGCCTCAGCCTCGCCGCCCTCCGCGACGAGATTCGCGCTGTTCGAGGCGAAGGCGGCGAGGGCCTCAGCCTCGCCAGCCTCCGCGACGAGATTCGCGCTATTCGAGGCGAAGGCGGCGATGGCCTCAGCCTCGTGATCCTGCGTGATGAGATCCGCGCTGGCGATGAAGACACCCGATCACTGATGCGGGTGCTGCACGAAGATCTCGTGCAGCGGATTGCCCTGCTGCACGAGGTCCGGCCAACGACTCGCAGGCGGAGGAAGAGGGGCAAACAACCGCCCGACGAGCCCGACAACACGAGCTAGCGGCTACGGCGTCTTCTTGGCGTGCAGGGCAAAGGCGGCGCCCTGTGGGTCCATTCCGTTCACGATCCAGTCGCCACCGGGAACTTCCATCGGCCCGTTGAGGATCTTCCCGCCGTTCGCCTTGATGCGCTCGACGGCCGCCTGGATGTCCGGCACGCGGAAGTAGATCTGCCAGTTCGGCGGCACATTCGCCATCTCCGGCGGCTTGTTCATCATGCCGCCGATCATCCCGTGGGGCCTGTTGAACATGTAGTACTTGCCCATCGGCCCCATGTCCATCGTGTCGCTCGGCTGCCAGCCGAAAATCTCGTTGTAGAACTTCAACGCCGCGGGCGCGTCGGTGGTCATCAGCTCGTGCCACGAGGCCTCGCCCACCTCTGCCGCTGCCTCCGGCTGCTGATCGGTCGTGGCCGGCTCATAGATGTAGAAGGCGGCGCCCTGCGGATCCTGCATCATCTGCATGCGCCCAACGGTGGGTACTTCGATGACCGGCGAACATTCGTTGCCGCCGAGGCGCTTGATGTGGGCGGCCGCTTCCTCGAGCCTGGGCACGCCGACATACATCGCCCAGAACGGCGGCGCGTTCACGCCCTCGGGCGTTGTCATGACGCCGGCCACAGGAGCCTGATTGCTCCTGTTGAATACCGTATAGGGCTGAGGCGAGCCCTCGAACGGCGCCGACGTCCACCCGACCACGTTCCGGTAGAACGTCTCGGCTGCTTTCATGTCGGTCGTCAGCAATTCGTACCAAAGGGGTCGTCCCAGCAAGGTTGAGGTGGCGACGGTCATGGAAACCTCCTAGCGTGACATCAAACTAGATCGGGGGGCTTCGCCCCGCCGGAACCCCCATCGCCGTCGCTCGCGGGGACCCCTCGCC
Source organism: Vicinamibacterales bacterium (assembly GCA_035455585.1). Lineage (GTDB taxonomy): Bacteria > Acidobacteriota > Vicinamibacteria > Vicinamibacterales > 2-12-FULL-66-21 > DATIEW01. Next base: position 8,886 of record DATIEW010000668.1, read on the forward strand.
CCGCTCCGGTCCGGCGTGGCGCGCCTTTGGCGCGCCTAGGGTCCATCGAGTACACCGTAGTACTCGGCGATCGGTGAGTGTGTCACAGTCGCGCGCCTACGGCCATAGACAAATGATGCTCCCGTGACAATGGCGGCACGAATGTCGTGACGAATGGATCCAACCGCTCAGCTCTCAGTTTGTGCAGGGACTCAACGGGAAAGTCAGACCACGCGGACGATGAAAGGAGCCGCCACAGCCCTGATTCGGGCGAATGCAACTCAGCGCAGGCGTTCGGCCGCAGCGCCCGCAGGGGTCCGGGCTCTCAGGCTCCTGACTACGGTCGTCACCCGATCGATGGCAAAGTCGATATCCGAGTGGGTCGTCCAGCGGCCGAGACCGAAGCGAATCGACGCCCTGGCACGGTCGCCCGTCGCGCCGATTGCTTCGAGCACGTGCGACGGCGCCTGGCTGCCGGAGCTGCAGGCGGATCCGGTCGAGACCGCCAGTTCGCCGAGCGCCATGAGCAGCGACTCACCCTCGATCCCGTCGAAGCTGACGTGCAGGTTGTGGGGCAGCCGCCGGTGCGTGCAGCCGTTGACGCTGACGCCGTCGAGGCTGGCGGTGAGACCGTTGAGGAGCGTGTCACGAAGCGCAGCGAGGCGCGCGCGCTCGTCGTTCATCCCTGCCCCGCAGATCGCGGCTGCCTCCCCGAGCCCGACGATGCCCGGGACGTTGAGCGTTCCGGATCGGAGCCCGAACTCCTGGCCGCCGCCGTCGATCTGGGATGCGATTCGTATCCGGGGCTTGCGCCGCCGCACGTACAGGGCCCCGGCGCCCTTGGGTCCGTAGAACTTGTGGCCGGTGAGCGAGAGCAGATCGATCCCGGCGGCCTCGACGTCGATGGGAACCTTGCCGGCCGCCTGCGCGGCGTCCGTGTGGAAGAGCGCACCGCTCGCCTTCACCATCCTGCCGATTCCTGCGAGCGGTTGTAGAACGCCGATCTCGTTGTTGGCTGCCATCACCGACACGAGCACGGTCCTGTCCGTGATCGCGTCGCGGAGCCGCTCGAGATCGACAATGCCGTCGGCGCCGACGCCCAGGCGCGTGACGCGCCAGCCTTCCCGCTCGAGGGAGGCCATGGTATCGAGCACGGACTTGTGTTCCGTCTCGACGGTGACGAGGTGATCGCCGCGGTCGCGCAGGCCCTGTGCCACGCCCTTGATGGCGAGGTTGTTGGATTCCGTGGCGCCGCTCGTGAAGAC
>DATIEW010000669.1:0-7700 GCA_035455585.1 Vicinamibacterales bacterium
ACTGCCCCGAGGAGGTGTGCCCGCCGACCGATCGCCCACGCCGAGGCGACGAGAAAGCCCGTCATGATAGCGATGAGAACGAGGACGGCCGTCCCCACTCCACCGCGGACCATTCCGGCCGACAGGAGCCAGCCGAGCGCCGCGGCGGCCAACGCCGCGCCCGTGAACAGGTAGGCGAGGTACTCGGTGAGTGTGGTCGCGAATCCCTGAACCGCGGTGCGGTTCCTGCCCGCGAGCAGCCAGGCCTTTGCAGGCTCCGAGAGGAAGGGTCCGGTGAACGTCAGGAACTGGACCGCTTCACCGGCGAGGCGGATTCCAAGCGCCTCACGCCACAGTAGCGGCGCCGCGTCATGGACCGAGGCCGTGAGCGCGAGGGCACGAACCGACTGATGCCCGGCGTAGATCGCCGCAATCGGCAGCGCCCCCCAGCCGATCCGCCCCAGCATCTCGACGACAGCGCCCGGACCAAGCTGGTGCAGGAGATAGAGGAACAGCGCGACGCCGGCGGCAAGCAGGGCGATCCGCACCGGGGTTCACGCGCGCGCGAATGACTCGAGACTTACACTCACGACTCAGGCCAGCCCGGAAGTCACCTCGATTGAAGTGAATTCCGGGCCTAATCCCCGTTCATGAACCCCCGTTGACCATCGTCGTCGCGGCCGGCCGCTTGTGCTTGTCGAACCAGGCCATCAGGTAGAGCTGCTGCAGCAGCCGGTGCGACGGGCGGCGCCAGCCGTGGAACTCGTCCGGCATCCGCACGAGCAGCGTCTCCTTCTTCAACATCTTCAGCGCGCGGTAGAACTCCTCGCTCTGTCCCATCGGCGTCCGCAGATCCGCCTCGCCGGTCATCACCATCGTCGGCGTCGTGACATTGGCCACGTAGTGGAGCGGCGAGCGGACGGCGAACTCCATCGGATCCTCCCAGGGGTACTTCTGGAACTGGCGGTACCAGTTCGGTCCGTCGGTCGTGCCGACGAAGGAGTGCCAGTCGATGACCGGACGCATCGAGACGGCCGCCGCGAACCGGTCCGTGTGGCCGACGATCCACGCGGTGAGCACGCCGCCGCCGCTGCCGCCGCACACGAAGAGATTGCGCTCGTCGATGAACCCCTTGGCGATCGCGGCGTCGACGCCCGCCATCAGGTCGTCGTAGTCCTTGCCGGGGTACGAGTGCTGGATGCCGTTGACGAAGTCCTGGCCGTAGCCGGTACTGCCGCGCGGGTTCGTGTAGAGGACGGCGTAGCCGCTGGCCGCGAAATTCTGGAACGACCAGTTGAACCCCACGTCGTACATCGACCACGGGCCGCCGTGAATCCAGAGCACCATCGGATACTTGCGGCCCGCCTGGAAGTTGGCAGGCTTGATCAGCCAGCCCTGGACTTTCAGCCCGTCCTTCGATGTGTACCAGAGCTCCTCCATCTCGCCCAGCTTCACACCCGCCAGCACATCGTCGTTGACGTCGACCAGCAGCTTCCAGCCGTCCGCGCTGCGGGCGTTGTCGAGCGCGAACGTCATCAGCACGCCCGGGCGATGGGGCGTCGTTCTGACGGTCGCCACCTGTCCCCCGTTCGAGATCGACAGTCCGCTGAGCGTGTGCTGGACGTCGCCGGACACCTTGCGCAGCTCCCCCGTCAGCGGCGTGAAATAGATCGAATCCGACCCGTGCTCGCCAACCGTGAAGTACACGCCCGAGCCGTCGGGCGCCCACGTCACGTCTCCCGGCGATCCGTTGAGGTTGCCGGCCAGCAGCCGCGTGCCGCCGCCGCTGCTGTCCATCAGGTACAGCGACGACAGATGGCTGGTGAAGTCCTTGTCGTCGTACCCGGTGTAAGCGATCCAGCGGCCATCGGGGGACACGTTCGGCCCGCCGTCGGGACCGCGGCGATCGGTGAGCGTGCGGATCTGCAGCGTCTTCAGGTCGACGGCGTAGATCTCGCTGTCGTTGCGCAGGTACTCCGCTTCAGCCTTCCGGATGCCCGAGACGTAGATCGTCTGGCTGTCCGCGGACCACTCGGGGTTGCTGTGGCTGAACTTCCCGTCGGTGACCTGTCTCGGCGTCCCGCCGAGCACGGCATCGACGACGAAGACGTGCGTGTAGCCCTTTTCCACGGGTCCCGTCCCGTCGCGCGCCCAGGTCAGCCGATCGACCAGGACCGCACCGCGCGCCCATTCGGCGCCGCGCGGCCGCCGGGGCAGCTCGACGCGCAGGATCGGGTCGTCGTCCGGGATCATCTGCGTGAACGCGATCTGCTTGCCGTCCGGCGACCATCGGATGTTCGACGGTGCCCGCTGCAGCCGCGTCAGCTGCGCGACCTCCCCGGTATCCATGTACATGACGTGGAGCTGATTGGTGCCGTCGCGGTCGGAGAGAAACGCGATGCGCTTCGAGTCGGGCGCCCAGACCGGACCGCTGTCGCGCCAGCTCCCGCGCGTCAGCTCACGCACCCGCGAGCCGTCGGCTTCCACGATCCAGAGATTGCTGCGCGACTGGTCCTTCATCTTGTCGATCCAGGTCCTCGTGAAGACGATCTGGCGGCCGTCTGGAGAGATGGCGGGAGCGCCGACGCTCTCCATTTCCAGGAACGTGTCCTTGTCGAGCAGACGGGCCGCCTGCGCGGACGCGATGGCCGGCAGAGCCGTCAGGCCGACGATCAGCACACACACCGAGGCGCGGCGGCGTGAATGTCGCTTCATGCACATCCTCCTGAAGTGATGCCTGGTGGTCACAGGGCCACTCGGGACAGGTCCTTATAACGCGGCGCCGTCCGGGGCGCAACTGGGCTGTCGGGGGGTTGCTCACGGAGGTTCAGGACCGGACGTGTCGTCACGGGTCCCGCACGGAGTTTCAGGATGCCGCGAGGAGCTCGGTGAAGTCCAGCGCAACGGTCGGCCGGAGCGTTTCGACGACGTGGCGTTCGTAGCCGCCGGAAGGAGTGCGCAGGCTGGTGTCGATGTCGCCGGGCAGGCGCTGGAAGTCGGCGGCGAGCAGGCCGATGACCGGGTGCAGCGGTTCCAACGGGTTGGTCCTGACGACGATGCCCAGCTCGTCGCGGTCGGTCCGCACGATCGACCCGATAGGGAAGAAGCTGACGGCGTTGACGAACGCCTTGACGAGCGCGGTATTCAGCTTCGTGCCGGCCAGCCGCGCGAGTATCAGCAGGGCCTGCTCGGGCGTGGCCGGATCCTGATACGAGCGCGCGCCGGTGATCGCCTCGTAGATATCGGCGACCGCGACGATCTGGCTCATGAAATGGGGGACGCGATCGCCAAGGTCCGGGTAACCGGTGGCGTTGACGGCGCGGTGGTGCTCGAGCGCCACAGTCGGCGTGAGCGGCCGCAGGCCTTCGACCTCGACGAGGATTTCCGCGCCGAACGTCGTATGCGCCTCCATCGTCTTCCGTTCACGCTTGTCGAGCGCGCCGGGCTTCCGCAGGATTTCGAGCGGGATGCGCGTCTTGCCGATGTCGTGAAGCAGCGACGCCTCGCCCAGCGCGCTCGTGGCCGCGGCATCCAGCCCGACCTGACGGCCGATGAGCAGGCTGAGCGTGGCCACGTTGACGGAATGACAGTAGGTCAGGTTCTCGTACATCTTGACGGCGAGGATCTGTCCGAGCGCGGCGCTGCTGCGGGCGACCTTGCGAACCAGCAGCTCGACGATCTCGCGGACCGTCATCAGGCTCATTCCCTTCCCGCTCGCCACGTCGTCGAACGTCCGCTCGGTGAGTGCCAGCGACTCGGCGTACGCGGGATCCAGCGTGCCGGACGGAGCATCCGGCCAGTCGTGGGATCGCCAGCGGGTGTCGAGCGGCACCAGCCTGCCGAGGCTCACGTGATGGATGTTGCGCCTGGCCAGCCGCACTTCCATCGGCTCGCCCGACGGGGCCTCCCGGAGCTGCCACAGGAACTCGGAAAGCGATTGCAGCTCGCCGCGGGTCACCCCGCGGCGGATGTGGATGCTGTCCACGCCGAGGTCGGTCAGCTCGCGAATCACCTGAGCCTGGGTGTCGCCGTCCTGCCGGAACGCGATGCCGTCGAGATGCACGTCGCCGCGGATGACGTCGAGCCGCACGGCCGGATGCTCGCGGAGATGCCGCTGTACGCTCTCGTCGATCTCCTCCAGCTTCTGGACGATCGCCGGGTGGCCGGCCGGGTACATGCCGGTCAGACGGCGAAGGCTGACGAGGCCCCGCAGCAGCACGAGTGGATCGATCGAGAACTGTTCGACCGCGCCGTCAGAAGGCGGAGCGGGCGGTCGAGGTGATGGGGGCGTCGGTGTCGTCATCGATTGAGGAGCGCCTGCGCCTTGCGGCCGAGCCGCATCAGCGACGGGTTCCAGAACCGGTACCGGAACCCGGCGGTCTGCTGCAGAATCGGCTCGAGTCCGGAGGCTCCGGCCTGTGCGACCCGGTCGAGAATCCGACCCGCCACATCGGGCCGGCGCAGGAGGAATTCGCGGCGCGCGAGCAGAGTGGTCATCTCCCGCAGCGTCTGCGCGGGCGGGAAGTGCCACAGAGTCTGTTCGGCTGCGGCGGCCCAGGCTGACTGCTTCTCGATTTCGGCGCGGACGAGGGCGGCGGCCTGGGGCGATCCGATGCGTGCGAGGCCCCGGAGCGCTTCCCGCACGGTCTGCTCGTCCCGCCGGGCGATCAGGCCGCCCAGCGCCGCTTCGTAGCCTCTGCCGGCAAGCCCCAGAACGCGGGCCACGACCCGCTCGGTCGCCGTGTCGAGGTGCCCCAGGGCCTCCACCAGCGCCGGCGCTACGAGCTGCGCGTGATCGCACAGCAGCTGGACGACGGATGCCCGGCCGGCGTCTCGGGCATCGTGGGCCCGCGACTGGAGCGCCGCGAGCAGCGCAGGACCGATTGCAGGACCGAGCGCGTCGATGACCCGGCCCGCCGTCGCGCGCGACTCGTCGTTGCCGCCCGCAAGTTCGACCACGCGCTGTGCCCGTTCGGGGGTGCAGAACGACGCGCGCCACTGTGAAATGACGCCCGCAACGTCCGGCCGGGAGTCATGCAGCGCGTCCTCCAGCTCCCTGTAGCGCGCGAGCCAGGTCGCGACGTCCTGCCAGCGCGCCTCTCGCTCCAGCCCGTTCAGCAGCTCGGTCGCACGGCCCACGAAACGCTCCACGAGCTCTGGATTCGGCTCGAGGCGCGTCAGGCTCCATAGGCACGCGAGCTGGGCGTCCAGCCCATCGGCGTCCGTGACGGTGTCCTTGATCTGCTCGAGCGTGCCGACGGCCGCCGGATCCAGCGCAAGGTCGAAGGCGGCGAATTCCGCGAAGCTCTTGCCGCGCTCGTGGTCGACCTTCACGAGCCGCCGGGCGTGGGCGTCGAGCCCGATCTGCGGCGCGTCACCCGAGTCGCGCCCGCTGAGCCGCCTCTCGATGAGCGGCACGACGGCGGCTTCCCGCTCGGGTGCGAGATCGAGCCGGGCGAGCGCCGTCGTGACGACCTCCGGTGCGGCGGTTTCGAGATCCAGCAGCAGGCACAGCGACTCGGCCAGATCGACGTCGGGGAAATCACGGAGCACGGTGCCGTCGATCCGGCCGTCGAGAAGGCCCGGCAGGATGGTCCGGCGCAACAGCGCCTGGCGGCGGTCGATGTCCAGATCGAGCACGGCGCGCGCCAGTTTCGAGAACATGACGCGCGCCAGGCTGGGATCGAGCGCGGCGAACAGCGTCGCCACGTCGCTGTACTTCTGCGTCAGCGCCTCGTGGTCGGTATCGTCGCCGGTCCCGCCATCGTCAGTCAGCCGTACGAGCATGCGGGCGAGGGCCGCCGGGTCGTCGGCCAGCAGCGCGAGATCGATGAGCGAAATCGATGGAAACTGCGTCGAGGGATCCAGGCGCACCCAGCCCTTGTCGGGTGGGTACAGATGATCGACGTGGCCGCCCCCCTCGAACAGCCGCTCGCGCTGCTCGCGCTGGTGCCCGATGATGGTCGCCGCGGCTCCCGTCGGCGCGCCGACGTCGAGCACCTCCGGACGATAGGCGGGCCGCAGCGTGATCCGGTCGACCCCGTGTTCGGCCAGCAGTTCGATTAGGCCGCCGCGGTTCGACGCGCGTTGCGTGCATGCGATCAGGTCGCTGCAGAAGTGGGTCAGCTCGCGGACCGAAGCCGCCTGCTCGATGCTCCCCTGCGCGACAGCCGCGGCATGGAGCCGGCGGGCCAGCTCGATCTCGACGAGCGTCCCCCGTCCCACCGGCGCTTCGTCCACGATCAACTCGTCCGGCGCAACCCGGAACGCAATCTGGTCGCGGGCGAGAGATGCGAGCGCGCGCTGGCAGGCTTCGACCGCGCTGCGGCAGAGCGGGCTGGTCGGCGGATAGGTATGGAACTGTTGAACGGCACGCGCCAACAGCTGAAGCGCCTCGTCAAGGGCGCGGGATTCCGGGGTCCGGTTGCCCGTGTGCTGGACGTGTGCGGCCTGGCTCTGCAGTTTTGCAGGCGTTTGAGCAGAATTGTAATCGGCCGTGCGCGCGTGGATTCCCACAGCTCTCCGGCTCTGGTCCCGCCCGGGACGGAATACGGTGTTCAGAGAACGAGTTAGCGCTGCTCGTCCGCCCCGGATTGGGAGCGGGACAGACACGTGATGGTCAGGGGAGGGCAAGAAGCGGACCGGAGGGAAGGAGCTAGAGGTAGGAGCTGGGAGTTGAGAGCTGGGAGCTGGGAGCTAGGAGCTGGGAGTTGGGAGCTAGGAGCTGGGAGTTGGAAGTGGGACTGCCGGAAATCCGGCGGTGGCGAGGATCGTCCGGAAATCCACGTGGAAAACGGCACGGGCACCTCGTTTGCCACGGCCGTCTCGGGCTTTCTGCGATCACCAATCATGACAACGACCACTCTCCTCATCGGGATGGCTGGCGCGGGCGGCGACGGCATCGTCTCGGCCGGCGAATCGCTGATCACCGCGGCGGCGCTCACGGGTTACCACGGCATCCTCACCAAGAGCTTCGGTCCCCAGATACGCGGTGGTGAATCGTCGTTCCGGCTGCGTGTGTCGACCTCGGACGTGCGGACGGTCAACGGCACGCTGGACGTCGCAGTCGCTCTGAACTGGGACGATTTCCTGCGCTTCGGTGCCGAGCTGCCGGTCGGGCGGGAGACGATCGTCATCTACGACGCGCAGCATGCCGGCGACATACCGCTGGCAGTGCGTCCGGCGGAGGTCGTACCGGTGCCGATCGCGCAAATGGCGCGCGAGCTGGCCGGCAGCGATCGCGCGAAGAACACGATCGTGCTGGGACTGATGGCGGGCTGGTTCGGCTTCACACCCGACGGTCTCCTCTCGGGAATCCGGAAGAAGCTGGGGAAGAAAGGCGAGGACGTTCTCGCCCGCAACGAGCGTGCGTTTGCCGCCGGCCGGGAATACGCCGCCGCACACCCGCTGCGCACGGCGCGCACGCTGCCGTCCCTCCCGCCGCCGGGGGTTCCGAAGCTGCTCACCGACGGCAACGAGATGTGCGGTGCGGCGGCGATCTTCTCGGGCTGCACGTTCTTTGGCGGCTACCCCATCACGCCATCCAGCGAGATCATGCAGTATCTCGGACGCGAGCTGTGGAAGCACGGCGGCGTGGTCTTCCAGGCGGAAGACGAGATTGCGGGCATCGGGGCTGTCGTCGGAGCCTCGTTTGCGGGCAGGAAGGCGCTGACGGCGACGTCGGGCCCCGGAATGTCGCTCAAGACCGAGATTCTGGGGCT
>DATIEW010000670.1:0-2786 GCA_035455585.1 Vicinamibacterales bacterium
CACATGCCGCTTCGCCCGTGGCCCGGAACGCCGCAAAACCACAAGTAATCGCCGGCCTTCTTCGCGGTGAACGAGATCACGTCCGTCCCGCCGGCCGAGATCCCCGGGATCGGGCTCTTCGAGTACGCCCTCGAAAAAGCCGTCTGCTCGCGCCCCGCTTGCGCCGGCAGGTTCTCCCGGCCCGGATCGGCGATCACCACGAGGCTGTGCGGCACATTGGCGTCGCGGGTGCTGAAATCGATCCGCACGCGCCAGCCTTCCGGCACCACCACCGTCATATGGCCGTCGTGGTAGCCGTTGAAGTTCCAGTTGCTGTTGTTCGCGTTGAAGGCCGCGATGACGTCCATCTCGACGCTCTTCGCGTCGGCCTGCACGGTCATCCAGCTCGGCGTGAGCCGCTCCTCGGCGAAGCCGGGGCCGGCCAGCACAAGCAGCGCAACTACAGGAGCCACCGCTCTCAGCAAGTGAGTCCCTCCGGGGTCGGGTTGGATGGTCAAAAAGAGGGCCGCCGTGAGGCGGCCCCGGACGTTTATGTCCTGCTCGCTCAGTCGAGCGCGAACACCAGGATCGCGTCGCCGAACTTGTAGTTGAGCTGGAAGTTGCCGCCGGCGGCGACCGCGATGTACTGCGTGCCGTCGAGGTCGAACGACATCGGCGCCGCGTTGACCCCGGCGCCCGCCTGGAACGACCAGAGCTTCGTGCCGGTCGTGGCGTCATAGGCGTTGAAGCTGCCGTTGCCCTCGCCCGCAAAGACCAGGTTGCCGGCGGTGGTCAAGGCGCCGCCGATCATCGGATCCTCGGTCCTGGCCTGCCAGACGATCTCGGCGGTGTCGACGTTGACCGCGCTGACGTTGCCCCACTGGTCTTCGCCCGGGATCGCGGTGAACGCGCCGCCCAGCCACAATCTGCCCTGAGAAGCCTGGTGGCCCGGCCTCGGCTCCCTGCTCGGCGGCTCCCACGGCTGCTTCTCGACCGTGTAGGTCATCGGCTGGTGCAGGTTGACGTAGTACACCATGCGGGTGTCAGGGTTGAACGCGCCCGGCGACCACTCGACGCCGCCATTGGCGCCCGGCAGCATCCGGATGCCCTGCTCGGTCGGGCGGGTGAACAGGTTCTCGTGCGGGATCATCGCCTCCGAGCGGCGCAGCAATTCGCCCGTCTCCGCGTCGTGGACGTACACCCAGCCGGTCTTGCCGCCGTGGATCACGCCCGGGATCATCGCGCCGTCCTTGCCCGCGACGGCGGCCAGGATCGGGGGCGAGGCGGAGTCCAGATCCCACGGGTCGTTCGGGACGTATTGGTAGCCCCAGATCAGCTTGCCGCTGTCGGCGTCGAGAGCGACCAGCGACTCGGTCCAGCGGTTGTCGCCCGGCCGGATGTCGGCGTACAGGTCGGGCGAGGGATTACCGATCGTGGCGTAGACCACGCCGTTGTCGGGGTCGATCGCATTGGTCATCCAGTTGGAGCCGCCGCCCCGCTGCCAGGCGTCGGCGTACCGGCCGGACTGGATCGCCGCCTTCTCGGCCGCGATGTCGCGGTTCAAGGGATTGATGCCGTCCGCCGTCTCGGCGAAGTTGCCGTACCAACCCATGGTGCCGTCCGGCTGCTCCTCGTCCGGCGCCGGGATCGTGTGCCAGCGCCAGACCAATTCGCCCGTATCCTTGTTGTAGGCGCTGACGAAGCCGCGGATGCCGTACTCGGCGCCCGAGATGCCAAGGATCACCTTGTCCTGGTACACGGTCGGCGCCACCGTCTCGGAGTAGCCGAACTCCGGATCGGCGATCTCGGTCTCCCAGAGCAGCTCGCCGGTGCGCTTGTCGAGCGCGATCAGCATCGCGTCGAGCGTCGCCATGTAGACCTTGTCGTCGGCGAGCGCGACGCCGCGGTTGTTCGGCCCGCAGCAGAAGATCGTGGTGCCGAGCTTGTGCTCGTAATGCCAGAGCTCGCGCCCGGTCGCGGCGTCGATCGCGAACACGTGGTTATACGGCGTGGTGATGTACATCACGCCGTCCTCGACGATCGGCGTGTTCTCGAACGAGCCGATGATGCCGGTCTGGAAAATCCACTTCAGGTGCAGGTTCTGGACGTTGTCGGAGTTGATCTGATCGTTGACCGCGTAGCGCGTGTTCGAGAGATCGCCGCCATAGACCGTCCACTCGCCGTGCGCGCCGTCCATCATCATCGTACCGGTCTGCATCTTTGCGTCCTGCATCCCGGTGCAGGCCGCCTGGCCGAACGCCAGGGCCAGTGCTGAGGTCAGCCATAAAGGACCGCTTCGCATCATTCTCGCCTCCCCATGACAGCCATCACCCGGTCGTTCCCCCCTCGGACGACCGCGGGTGTCGAAAACTACAGAGCGGCGCGGATCGCGGTCGTCAGCTGACGCAGCTTCTGGTCGAGATAGGCGTAGCGCCGGCAGAGGAACTCGGCCTCTTCCAGGGCGTCGTCCTGGGTGCGCGCATCGAAGGCGCGCGCGTCCAGATAGCCGTCCCGCCGCTGCTCGATCTCGGACCCCCCGTCCGCCGGTAGTGCGGCGAGCGCCGCCTCCGTGCTGTCGATCGCCCCCTGGAGGATCTTAGCGCGGACCACGAAGTCGCGCACCCCCTCGATCACGTATCCGCGCAATGCATTGGATTGCTCGAGCAAGCCCGCGAACACATCGAGCAGCGCGGCCTGCCGCCCGTCCCCGAGGCGGCTCGCGAATGCCGCGATGCGGGCTTCGCCCTCGGCCGGCGCGTTCTCCGGATTGGCCGCGAATGCCACGACCTCCGCCGCCGCGGCGTCGC
>DATIEW010000671.1:0-6903 GCA_035455585.1 Vicinamibacterales bacterium
AGCTCGCGTTCTTCTACCTGGATAAGGTCCGTGCGCGCTAAGCCGGCTCCCGACCCGCGGGGTGCGGCGCGGACGACGATTGCGGTCAAGGGCGCGCGCGTCCACAACCTCAAGAACATCTCGGTCGAGATCCCGCGCGACAGCCTCGTCGTGGTCACGGGGCTGTCGGGATCCGGCAAGTCCAGCCTGGCCTTCGACACCATCTATGCCGAGGGGCAGCGGCGCTACATGGAATCGCTCTCGAGCTACGCCAAGCGGTTCGTCGCGCAGGTGTCGAAGCCGGACGTGGACTTCGTGTTCGGGCTCTCGCCGGTGATCTCGATCGAGCAGAAGACCATCGCGACCAACCCGCGCTCGACCGTCGGAACCATGACCGACATCGCCAGCTACCTGAACCTGCTGTTTGCGACGATCGGAGAGCCGCACTGCCCGCGCACCGGCGAGCCGGCGCCCGGCCGCACCTCGAGCCAGATTCTCGAAGCGATCCTCACTCTGCCCGAGGGCGCCGAGATCGAGCTGCGCGCGCCGACCTTCAAGATCTACGGCGAGGACCTCGACGTGGTGTTCACCGAGGTGCGGAAGAAGGGCTGCCGGCGGATGATCATCGACGGGCGGCCCGTCGACATCTCCGACGAAGTGAACCTCGACGAGTCTTCCGTCGAGCACATGGACGCCGTCGTCGATCGCTTCGTCGTCTCCCGGAAGCACGAGAAGGCCATCAAGGCAGGAATCGCCGCCACGCTGCTCGTGGGCGACGGCCTGCTGCGGGCCCATGTCGTGAAGGGCGTTGGCAAGGCCCAGGCGGAGCGGTTCTATGGCGCGCTGTGCAGCGCGACGCATCACTTCGTCTACGGTGACATCACGCCCGAGTACTTCGTGTTCAACAACCCCGAGAGCGCCTGCCGCACCTGCGGCGGCCTCGGCGTGGACAAGCTCACGCATCCCGAGCTGCTCATCCCCGATCCGCAGCGCAGCATCCTCGGCGGCTGCTTCATCCGCGAAGCGTTCAGGTACAACCCCGAGACCTGGGACGGCCGGATGATGTACAGCCTCGCGATGGCGCTCGATTTCCCGCTGGATGCTCCCTGGAGGGACCTGCCGGAGCCCGTGCGCCACGCGATTCTGTACGGTCTCGACTCCAGGAAGATCGTCATGAGGACGCCGCCCGACGCGAAGGTGAGGCGCGACGACCACGAAGGGCGGGAAGTGGGGTTTGGCGGTATCGCGCGGCGCATCGAGCGCTGGTACCGGAGCTACCGGCTGCGCGGCGAAACGAGCTCGAAGATGGAGGAGTGGCTCGACAAGGTCATGGTCGAGCATACCTGCCCGGACTGCAAGGGTGCCCGGCTTCGCGCCACGAGGCTGCTGTTCACCATTGCCGGCAGGACCATCTACGATGTCGGCCAGCTGAACTTCGACGAGCTGTACGCCTTTCTCGGCACGATCCGGCCGGCGGGGCGCGGCGCCGACGCGGGGCGGCAGGTGCTGAAGGAGATCAGGAGCCGCCTCGAGCTGCTCCTCGGCATCGGGCTCGACTACCTGAACTTCAACCGCCGCTCGAGCACGCTCTCGGGCGGCGAGTCGCAGCGCATCCGGCTGTCGACGCAGATCGGATCCGGGCTGATGGGGATGCTGTACGTCCTCGACGAGCCCAGCATCGGACTCCATCCGAAGGACAACGTCAAGATGATCGCGACGCTCGAAAGCCTCCGCGACATCGGCAACACGGTGATCGTCGTCGAGCACGACGAGGACACGATCCGCGCCGCCGATCACCTGGTCGAGATGGGGCCGGGTCCCGGCGTGCACGGCGGCCGTGTGGTCGTCCAGGGATCGCTGGACGATCTGCTTGGCTGCAAGGCGTCGCCGACGGGGCACTTCCTCTCCGGGAAGCGGTCGATCGCCACGCCTGGAAAGCGCCGGCAGGGCGACGGGCGGGCGCTGACCGTCCGCCGCGCGCGGGAGAACAACCTCAAGTCGATCGATGTGACGTTCCCGCTCGGCATGCTCGTGGCAATCACCGGCGCCTCGGGGTCGGGCAAGAGCACGCTGGTCAACGAGATTCTCTACAAGGCGCTCTGGAAGCGGCTCGAGGACACGCGCACGCTGCCCGGCGATCACGACGGCGTCGACGGGATGGAGCACGTCCACAAGGTCGTCAACATCGATCAGTCTCCAATCGGCCGGAACAGCCGATCGAACCCCGCGACCTATGTGGGCTTCTACGACACGATCCGGGATCTCTTCGCCGCGACCCCCGCGTCGGTCGAGCGCGACTACAAGCCCGGACGATTCAGCTTCAACGTCAAGGGCGGCCGGTGCGAGGAATGCCAGGGCGAGGGTGCGATCACCACGCAGCTCTACTTCATGCCGGACGTCGAGGTCACCTGCGGCGCCTGCAAGGGCGCGCGCTTCAACGCCGAGACGCTCGAGGTCACCCTCCGCGGCAAGACGATCGACGACGTGCTGAAGATGTCGGTGGAGGAGGGGGTGGAGTTTTTCGCGGGCGAGCCGGCCGTCCGGAGGAAAATCGAAGTGCTGAACGACCTCGGGCTGGGCTACCTCACGCTCGGGCAGTCGGCCACGACGCTGTCGGGCGGCGAGGCGCAGCGGATCAAGATCGCGACGGAGCTGAGCAGGCTGCAGCGCTCGAAGCACACCGTCTATATCCTCGACGAGCCAACCACCGGACTGCACCTGGCCGACGTGGAGCGGCTGCTGGCGTCCTTGAACCGGCTCGTCGACGCGGGGCACACGGTGCTTCTGATCGAGCACCACATGGACGTGATCAAGACGGCCGACCACGTGATCGATCTCGGGCCGGAGGGCGGCCACGCGGGCGGCGAGGTCGTGGTGACCGGGACGCCGGACGAGATTGCCGCGTGCAAGGCGTCGCACACGGGGCGGTTCCTGAAGCCGCATCTGCGGCGACGAGGGAACGGAGATGACGGAGGGAACGGAGGGTAACACGAAGAAACGGAGTGAACGAAGGACGACCGAAGGGCACGCGGCCGCGTTGCGCTCGTTGGCCGCCGCGGCGGTAGTCTGTCTGACATGTGCTGCGGCCGCTGACCAGACGCCCGCGGACGCTGACTGGAAGCTCGTCGTCCTCGGGATCGCCCAGGACGCCGGCATTCCCCACCTGCGCTGCGTCGAAGGGGCATGTGCGGCCGCGCGAGCCGGCAAGCGGCGCGCCGAAAAGGTCGCCTCGATCGGAGTTGTAAACCAACAAAGCGGGCAGGCGTACTTGTTCGATGCCACGCCCGACTTCCGCGATCAGGTGCACGCGCTCACCGGGGGAGCTTCTCCGCAGGGCATCTTCCTGACCCATGCCCACATCGGCCACTACACCGGGCTGATGTACCTCGGGCGCGAATCGATCGACGCGCGCGAGGTGCCGGTCTACGCCACCGCACGGATGGCGGCATACCTTCGCGGCAACGGGCCGTGGAGCCTTCTCGTGAGCAACCGGAACATCGCCCTGCGGGTCGTCGAGCCAGGCAAGGCCGTCGAGCTTCCGGGCGGCCTCCGTGTGGCCGCCTTCACCGTTCCGCATCGCGACGAGCTGTCGGACACCGTCGGGTACCGCATCGCCGGTCCGCGGGCGACAGCCCTGTACGTGCCCGATACAGATCGCTGGGAGACCTGGCCGACGAGCATCCGGGAGCTGGCGGACACCGCAGACCTCGCGTTCCTGGACGGGTCGTTCGCGTCGCCGTCCGAGGTCAAGGGCAGGGACATCAGCGAGATCCCGCATCCGATGATGCCGGTCACGCGCGAGCTGCTGCGCGGCGTCCGTGCCCGCCTCTGGTTCATTCACATCAATCACACGAACGCGGAACTCGAGGCCGATGACGTCGTGAGAGAGGGGATGGAATTCGATCTCTAGCAGCGTCCTGAATGGCGAGCGGTGTCAACTCCCAATTTTCAATTCCCAACTCCCAAGCTTCCGAGAACTTCAGGAGTTGGGAGTTGGAGATTGGGTTTTGGCTCCGTCATTTCGACCGTCCGGGAGCGGGACGCTTCTGACCGATTCCGGACAGGGGGGCGACCCTTCGCACCTCGTCGTCCACGGAGCGATCTGTTGTAGACTCTCGACAATACTTGGACTCGGATTTGCGACGCCTGGCGGCGGCAGGCACTTGTGACAAGGTACAGCTCTTGTAGATAGTCTGCAGCGCGAACGACTGGAAACCAGGCAGGAGCACTGACATGCAGGACGTTCTGAAGGACCTTCGGCACGGCATCCGTCTGCTCGCCAGGAGTCCCGGCTTCGCCGGCCTCGTGGTGCTGACCCTTGCGCTCGGCATCGGCGCCAACACCGCGATCTTCAGCCTGATCCACGGCGTTCTCCTCAAGCCACTGCCATACACGGACGGCGATCGGCTCCTGCTGATCCGCCAGTCGGCGAGCCTCCTCGGCATTCAGAACACCAACGTGTCGATCAGGGAATACTTCACGTATCGCGAGCAGGCGAAGGACTTCGAGTCGCTCGTGGAGCATCACCAGATGTCGTTCGACCTGCTGAACCAGGGGGAGCCCGACCGCGTGAGCACGTCCGTCGTTTCTCACAACTTCTTCGAGGTGCTGGGCATCACGCCGCTGCTGGGCCGCACGTTCCGCGAGTCGGACGATCGGCCGGGCGCCGACGCGGTCCTTCTGCTGAGCCACGCTTACTGGACGACCCGCTTCGGCGCCGACCCGGACATCATCGGCCGGGTATTCGAGATGAACGACCGCCCGCACACGGTCATCGGCGTCCTTCCCGACGTTCCGATGTATCCCCAGACCACCGACGTCTACATGCCCGTGCTGGCGTGTCCGTTCCGGGCGGCCGCGGAGCGGAACATCGACAGGAATCCGCGGACGTTCTCGGCGCTGACCGTGTTCGGCCGTCTGCGGCCGGCCGCGCCCCCCGAACGCGCGACCTCGGACGTGGAGGCGATCTGCGCGCGCTTCTCGAAGGAGGATCCCAAGGCCTATCGGGCGAACGCCGGCTTTGCGGCGACCGCCGTTGACGTCCGCAACGAGCTGACGCAGAACGCCAGGCCGATGCTCCTCATCCTGCTTGGCACGACCGGGTTGGTGCTGCTCCTCGCCTGCGCCAACGTCTCGAACCTGATGCTCGCCCGGCTGCTCCGGCGCGACCGCGAGCTGGCGGTCCGCAGCGCGCTCGGTGCGAGCCGCGGCCGGCTGATCCGGCAGCTGCTGGCCGAGAGCGTGCTGCTCGCGGCGGCTGGGGGTGCGATCGGGCTGGCGTTCGCGTGGGGCACGCTCGGGATGCTCACGACGTTCACGGCGCGATTCACCCAACGCACGCAGGAGATCGGGATCGATCCGTGGGTGCTGGCCTTCACGCTGGCGCTGGCGGTCGCGGCCGGTGTGGTGTTCGGCACCGTGCCCGCGTTCACGGCGCGCGTGGATCTCAGCGGAGCATTGAACCAGGGCACGCGCGGAGCCGGCGGAGGTACGCCGCGCCGCAGGGTGCAGAGCACGCTCGTCGTGGTGCAGGTCGCGATCTCCGTCGTCCTGCTCGTCGGCGCCAGCCTGCTGCTCGTGAGCTTCCTCCGCCTGCAGCGCGTCGATCCCGGCTACCGCGCCGAGCGCGTCCTTTCGGCGGAAACGTTCGGCAACTTCTCGCGGTACCCCGACGCCAAGAGTCTGCTGGCGTTCTATCTACCGCTCCTCGAGCGGCTGCAATCCGAGCCGGGGATCGTGTCGGCTGCCGTCACGAACGCGGTGCCACTCAGTGCGATTCAGCCGGGGCGCGCGCCGCTGCAGATCGAGGGGCTCCATCAGGGCGACAGCGATGATCGCCCGCGGACGGACGTCAGAACCGTGAGCTCCCGCTTCTTCGAGACGCTCGGCGTTCCGCTGATGCAGGGACGGTTCTTCGCAGAGTCCGACGATCGCGAAACGCAGCCCGTCGCGATCGTCAGCAGCGCCACGACCAGGTTCTGGCAGGGCCGTGAGCCGATTGGCTCCCGGATCTCGATGAACGGCGGCCAGGCCTGGGCCACGGTGGTCGGGGTCGTGGGCGACGTTCGGATGTTCGGCCTCGACCAGGACGCCGGCGCACAGGTGTACGTCCCGCTGCGCCAGGGCCGGGGACTCGCGGGACGGGTTCTGGTCAGGACCGCCGGCGATCCGGACGCCGCCGCAGCAACCATCGAGCGCGTCGTGCGCAGCCTCGATCCGCAGATGCCGATCGAGAACGTCCGCACGCTGACGGACCTGCGCGACCGCCATCTCGCGACGCCGAGGCTCACCGCGGCGCTGCTGGCGATCTTCGCCGGCCTGGCGCTCGTCGTCACGCTGGCCGGGCTCGTCGGGGTGATTGCAACATCGGTGAGCCAGCGCACGCAGGAGTTCGGAGTCCGGATGGCGCTCGGGGCACGGCGCTCGGAAGTGCTCAGGATGGTTGTCGCGCAGGGCCTGCTGCTCGTCGCGCTGGGCCTCGCCGTGGGCATCGCGGCATCGCTTGCGGCCGGCCGGCTGCTCTCGGCCTTCCTCTACCAGACGGCTGCCACTGATCCGGTGGCGCTCGCGGTGGTGTCGGTGACGTTCCTGCTGGCCGGGGTTCTGGCATGCCTCGGGCCCGCGTGGAGAGCCACGACCATCGACCCGATGATCGCGCTCAGAGCCGAGTAAGGCGCCTAGGCTTCCGACAGCACCCGGCCAACGGCAATCGTGAAGCGTTCCCAGTTGCGGGTCTCTTCGGCGAGCTGGCGACGGCCGCGCGGAGTGAGGCGATAGAACTTCGCCTGGCGATTGCTGTCGGCCGTCCGCCACTCCGAGTCCAACCACCCCTGCTCCTCCAGGCGGTGAAGCGACGGGTAGAGCGAGCCCTGGACGATCTGCAGCTCGCCCGACACCTGCTGGATGCGCTGCGCGATCGCCCAG
>DATIEW010000672.1:0-8034 GCA_035455585.1 Vicinamibacterales bacterium
TGCGTTGGAAGCCGCCACGGGTGTGCGGAGGGATGGAGAGAACGGAACTTCACACGGAGGAACGGAGAGTTCCTGCTCGATCGCAGCCGAAAGGAAGCGTTCACTCGGATTCGCAGCCAGAGAGTCGCGGCTCAGGCCTCAGGACTCCCGCGGGAGGGCGGCCCGGCGTGGCCCGGAATCCCCGACGCAACCCCGGCTGCAGCGTGCGCGTCAGCCTGGATGGCCTCCGCTGTGGAAGCCGCTCTGCCCTGGCGGAGCAGCCTCGGACCAGCGATCAGCGCGAGTCCGTAGAGCGCGAGCGAGACGAACAGCGTCTCCGGCCGGCCCTGCAGGAAATCCACGAGGAGCAGCTTCACTCCGGTCAGGATCAGCAGCGGATACATCAGCCAGCCCGCTTCTCGGCCGGCATCCGTTCGGCCGGCACGAGCGGCAACGAGCGTGGCGGCGACCATTACCGCCGTACGCACCGAGGCGAGCACTCCGGAGTCGACCAGCCGGGCCTCGCCGACCGCTGGAAGCAGCATGGCAACGGCCGTTCCCATCGAGACCCACGCCAACATGATTGCGAGCAGGAGGCGCGGTCCGATTGCACCGATGTCGCCCGAGCTCAGGGAATGTGGTGCCGGCATGAAGGCGACGAGCCAGACGGCGGCCAGCACAGCCATCGGGGCACTCGACGGCTGCTCCCACGCGAGCCCAGCCGGCATCAGAAGTGCCTGAGTCGCGGACCCGAGAAGGCCGGAGCCGGCGACGCCGACAGCCGCATAGATCGCCCCCTGCAGGTACAGAGCTGGCCGATCGACTCGTCTCGAGGCGACCATGGCAGCGAGGGCGGCGCCGACACAGAGCAACGAACTCGTCGTGGCATTGAAGCACATCGCGAGGCCGCATATGGCGAACACCAGCGCCAGCAAGGAATAGAAGAAGAAATTCGTGACGTGCAGCCGGCGTTCGACGAATGCAAACGCGACGACGTAGCTCGCAACGGACAAGACCAGGGTGCCGAGCCCGAAAAGCAGGAGGTTCGATTCTGCAGATCGAATCAGGAAGACTGCGCCGCCGAACCCGACCAGCAGCACGGCGACTGACTGCACCACCTCGAACGGAATCACGTTGCGGCCGACGATGAGCGTTCTCCACGCGAAGCTGCCGAGATATCCGATCAGCAGCAGGAATTGGACGACGAGGACGGTAGACGACGCGCCCTGAGAAAGGGACCGCCCGGTCGCGACGAGCATCATGAAGTCTGCGATCGCGGCAGCAGGCCAGCGTAAGAGAATCCATTCGCGCGTGTATCCCAGCCACAAGGTGCCGACACCAACGACGATCGCGAGGAGCGTATAGGCCGTCCAGGCCCCCGTCGCGAGCGCGAGGCCCAGGGCAGACAGGGACCCGCCGATCGAGACGATCCACGCCAGGCTGTGCAGCCGCGTCTGGAAGGAGAGCACGAGTGCCGCGATGGTCAGCGCACCGAGCAGCAGTGCGCTCTCAACCGCCGTGAAGGCGCCGAACCGGAGGGTTGCCTCCCAGACGAGTGGATAGCCGATGAGCGCGGTAGCCAGGCCGTGCCCGAGCGCATCAGCCTGGCCGCCACGGGACGCCGCGCGCGATGCCAGCAGCAGCCAGGGCGCACCGTAGATCAGGCCCAGGGCCACCCCGATGTGCGTCGGAACGACACCCGCACGCGTGAGGGCGCGGAGCAGGTACGCGCCACCGAGCACGACCAGGGTGCGGCCCGCCAACGTCAGCCACTCCTGAAGGGCGGCGGCACCTACGTCACGCGAGAGCAGACCAGATTCAGTGGGAAGATCCGACCCGGGTGCCGGCGCTGACGCAGGCGCTTCCTCCGCGGCAGCCACCCGCGCCTCGAGCTCGGTGACCCTTGCTGCCAGGTCGCTGAGTCGAGCTTCAAGGTGAGCGAGACGGTCGTCCATGCCGCCCCTTGGATGCCCCCCTGATTGCCGGGAATCCGACAGACCGTCGGACTTTCGGCAATTCGGCAGGCGGATCGGTTCCCCGTCAGAGACTCGGGCACCCGATGCAAATCCCGTGTCGGGCGAACGGCGCCAGCGCTTCCCGTGGGCCAGCTGGAAGCTGGCGGCGGGACATGTGGTTGCTGGTCGCTATCGCAACGGCAGACTTGCTCTCGCGGCACCCGGTTGCGCAGCGCAGCCGGATACGCTGTAATGTGGGATTCGAATGCCGCGATTCCACATCGAAGTACCCCACGAGCCGGAGACGATCGCCTGCGCACGTGTCGTCGAAGTGTTCCTGAAGTCCGGGTCGCACTTTCTGACGCAAGCGGACTGGGGCTGCAAGGACGGCGTGCACAAGGCCTGGTTCACCGCCGACGTCCCGAGCCGTGACGAGGCGCGTCGGATCATCCCGGTGGCGTTCCGCGAGAAGGCCGAAATCGTCCAGCTGAACACATTCACGATGGAAGAGATCGACGAGCTGCTCCGCTACCACCGGTAGCGGGCAGCGGCGCGCGCCGGCCGCGGGGGTTCAGCGCAGTCGTGCGCCGCGTCGGGCGACTGGGGCAGCGGAATCGTCGATCGACGCGAGGACGGGCGAGCAGTCCATTCACCGCCGATCGATCGCCACCGTACTCGAGGCGCTTACGAAAGTCCGGCGTATCGCCGGCAACCCTGCAGCCTGAGCCTCAGTTGGTTTCAGGCGATCTGCTCGAGCAGGCGCAGGAGCTCGTGGGCGGACGATGGCCTGGATTCGCGCCCTCGGGCCAGCAGGCGTGCGATGAGTGCGGCAAGCGCGGCAGGGATCTCAGGGTCGATCGTCGAGGCGAGGGGGGGATCCTCCTGGAGGATCCGCGCAACCAGGGCCACGGGCGAATCGGCCTGGAAGGGCACCCGCCCGGTCAGGCACTCGAACAGCACCACGCCGGTCGCGTACAGATCGACCCGCTCGTCGACGTCGCCGCCGGCCAGCTGTTCGGGCGCCATGTAAGCCGGCGTGCCGACGATGAGGCCCGACTCGCGCCTCCCGCCCGCCTTGGTGGCGAGCCGAGAGACGCCGAAGTCCATCACCTTCAGCGCGCCCTGCCCGTCGAGCAGCAGGTTCTGCGGCTTGATGTCGCGGTGGATGACGCCCTGCGCGTGGGCTGCGGCGAGCGCCTGCGCGAGCTGCGCCGCGAGCCCGAGAACGGCGGCCACGCCAAGCCGTCCGCGGCTGTCGAGCAGCGCGCGCGCCGTGAGGCCTTCGACGTACTCCATGGTCAGGTATTGCACGCCCGCGTGCTCGCCGAAGTCGTGCGTGCGGACGACCGTCGGGTGCGAGATGCGGCGCGCGAGGCGCACCTCGGCCTTGAACCGATCCAGCACGCTCGCGTCGCTGAGGAGGTCCGGCCGCAGGACCTTCACGGCGACCACCTCTGCCAGGTCGCGATCGAGCGCCCTGTAGACCGTGCCCATCGCGCCGAATCCGACGACCATCTGGATCTCGTAGCGGCCCGCCAGCGTGTGGCCGATGGGAAGCCGCGTGTCGCCGGATTCGCCCGCGTCGCCGCCGCGGCGAACGGATTCGATCTCCTGGCGCAGCTCCGTCACCTGCTGCCGCAGCCGATCCTCCCGCGCCCTGACCTCCGCGGCCATCCCGTCGAACACCCGCGCCAGCCGCCCGAGCTCGTCGGGACGCATCGCGGCCTGGACCAGCGACGCCGGCTGGTAGCGCCCTTCCTCGACCGCCGTCGCCGCCTCCGCGATGGTCTTGACCTGCGCGAGATATTCCTTCTCGCGGTCGCGGAAGCGCTTCTTCTCGAGCGACGCGTTGATCCGGGCGCGGAGCAGCACGGGCTCGAACGGTTTGGTGAGGTGGTCCTCAGCCCCCTCCTCGATGCATCGCACGACGCTCGCGAGGTCGTCGAGCGCCGAGATCATGATGACGGGGATGTCCCGTGTCTCGGGAGAACGCTTCAGCCGACTCAGCACCTCGAACCCGTCGATCTCGGGCATCATGATGTCGAGGAGGATCAGGTCGAAGCGGCGAGCGCCGATCCGCTGGAGCGCGTCCCGCCCGTTCTCCGCGCATTCAACCGTATGGCCCTCGCGCTGCAGCCGGCGTTCCAGGACCGCCCGGTTGTCGGCGACATCGTCGACGACCAGGATCCGGGAGCCGCCGCGGTCGGCACTCTCCGGCGCGAGCGCAGCCTCAAGGGACGCGGCGGGCGCGTCGACGATCATGGTCGGCGCATCAGTCGAGAGGCCGGGACCATCCGCGTCGCGGAGCGGCGCCTCGCTCTCAGGCAGGCCGATTCGCAGCAGGCGCTCGGCCGCGTCCCTGATTCGCTCGAGGTCGGCGGACATGCTCGCCGCGTCGGCAGTGGCAGCCAATGCGTCGATTGCCCGGAGGATGCGCCGCTGCTGAGGGCGGAGCGCGTCGCGCAGCGCGTCGATATCGCGCTGGTCGACCTCCGCGATCGACGGCGTAAGCGCGTCCTCGATTGCGGCGAGCACCGCGCGCGCGGCGTCGATGGCTTCCTCCAGCATCGCCCGATGGGCGGGCGCGTCCTCGAGCAGCATCTCGCTGTAGCCGAGCACCGCGTTGACGGGCGTCCGCAGCTCGTGCCGGAGCTGGTTGATTCCCGGACCTCTCAGCACCGATCGGATACCACCGGAAGCGCTCACGTCTGGATCTTGAGGAGGGCGTTCATCTTCGAGAGGAGGCGATCGAGCTCGATGGGCTTCGTATCGTAGTCGTCACATCCGGCGTCGAGCGCCTTCTGCCGATCGCCGGCCATCGCGTGCGCCGTGAGCGCGATGATCGGCGTCCGTTCCGTCTGAGGCGACGCACGGAGCTGACGGGCCGCCGTCCAGCCGTCGATCTCGGGCAGGCTGATGTCCATCAGGATCAGGTCGTACGGCTCGGCCAGCGCCTTGTCGATCCCTTCCCGGCCGTCCACCGCGATGGCAACCTCGAAGCCGCGTTTCTGCAGACGCCGCGTCAGCATGTCGCGGTTCAGCTCGTTGTCCTCGACGAGCAGGATTCTCGGCATCCTCACACCTTCCCTCCATCATTGTTGCGGTCGGTCGCTTCCCCGCGATGAGCGGCCACCGCCGCGCGGACCTGGGCGACGAGCGATTCGGCGCCGCCCGCACCCTTTTGGAGGACCCGCGCCGCGCCGCCGTTGAGACGCTCGCGGTCCGCGTCGGTCAGATCCTTCGCCGTCAGCACGACGACGGGGATTGCGGCTGTCGCCTCATCCTGCCTGATTCTCTCCAGGAAACCGAATCCATCCAGCTCCGGCATCATCAGATCCAGCAGAATCAGATCCGGACGCCGCTCGGCAAGCTGTGCGAGCGCGACGCGCCCGTTCACGGCCGTTGCGACATCCCAGCCGTCCTTCGCGAGCGTCCGCTCGAGCATCGTCCGCGTCGGGCCATCGTCTTCGACCACCAGCACCGCGCGGGGCTCCCCGCCGACGTGCCGGCGGACGACGGCCGAGAGCCGCTCGCGATCGACGGGCTTCGTGAGGTACTCCGACGCCCCGAGCGCGAGCCCGAGCGGCTTCTCGTCGGCAACGGTCAACATGATGACCGGAATGTCCGCGAGGTCCGGGTCCGCCTTGAGCGCCGTCAGCACCGCCCACCCGTCCATGCCCGGCATCAGCACGTCGAGCGTGATGGCGTCCGGACGCACCTCGCGCGCCCGTGCGAGCCCGAGGCTGCCGCTCGCTGCCACCTCCACGCGGAACCCATCCTTGATCAGGAGCCGGCGGAGCACTTCCCGTGCCGCCGAATCGTCGTCGATGACCAGCACCGTGCCAGCAGTCCCCCTCCCCACGTCCTGCGCCGGCGCGGCCGCTCCCGCCGCGCCCGGTTCGGCGACTTCCCTGGGCAGGCGCACCGTGAAGCGCGTACCCGCGCCCTCGGCGCTCGAGACCGTCAGCTCGCCTCCCATCATGCGGCAGAACTGCCGTGAGATCGCGAGCCCGAGCCCGGTGCCGCCATATTTCTGGGACGTCGCGGCGTCGGCCTGCGCGAACGCCTCGAAGAGCCGCGCCTGCTGCGCAGGCGTCATGCCGATACCCGTGTCGGCGATTTCGAATTCCACCCATCCGGCGTCGGCGCGCGCGCTCACGGTGATCGTTCCCCGCTCCGTGAACTTGCACGCGTTCGAGAGGAGGTTGAAGAGCACCTGCCGCGAGCGGGTCAGGTCGGCGCGCATCGCGCCAATCGCCGGGTCGACCTCCACGACGACGCGGTTGCCGTTCTTCGCCACCAGCGGCGCCACCGTCGTCAGCACCTCGTCGACCATCGCGGCGACGTCGAACGTCTCGAGGTACAGCTCCATCCGGCCCGCCTCGATCTTCGACAGGTCCAGCACGTCGTTGATCAGGGCGAGGAGGTGCTTCCCGGCGCTCCGGATCTTCTGCAGGTCCGGAACCAGCCCGGCCTGGCCCAGCTCCTCGACCTCCTCCTGGAGGATCTCGCTGTACCCGATGATGGCGTTCAGTGGCGTCCGCAGCTCGTGGCTCATGTTCGCCAGGAACCTGCTCTTCGCGCTGTTGGCGGCCTCAGCCTCGCGCCGCGCGGACAGGAGCTCCGTCACGTCGTGATACATCCCCATCAGGCCGACGAGCTCTCCGTCGACGACGACCGGAACGCCGAAGACCTCGACGTCCACGAGCGTGCCATCCTTCCGGCGCCGGTGGACCCATCCGTGAATGGGGCCGTGCTGCAGCACCCGCTGTGTGTAGTCGGCAGCCTCCGACCGCGTCGAATCGGTGGTGATGAGCTCGTCGAGGTCGCGGCCGATGACTTCGCCGGCCTGGTAGCCGAACAGCCTCTCGAATGCAGGGTTGCACGACGTGATGCGGTGCGCGACGTCGAGCACGACGATCGCGACGGGGCTGTTCGAGAGGAGATCCTCGAAGTACTGCTTCTGCCGCTGCGCGGCGGTGTAGAGCCGCGCGTTCTCGATCGCCACCGCGGCGTGCGGCGCGAAGAGGTTCAGCAGCCCGAGGTCGGCCGGGCCGAACTGCCGCGCCGGATCGGAGTGCACGCTGGCGATCGCGCCGACGAGACGGCCGCCGATCACGAGCGGCGCGGCCATCACGGATCGGACGGTGATGTCCTCGTACTTCGCGGAGCGGCCGAGCCACGCGTTGTAGTCGTGGATGATGAGCGGCTCGCGCGTGCGGGCGACGTGCCCCATGGCCCCCTCGTCGAGCGACAGCCGCGTGCCGCGGGAGTCCTTGCCGATGTTATGGCTGGCGACGACCACCAGCTCCCTGGCCGCCTCGTCGAAGATCGCGAGCTCTCCCCCGGTCACGCCGAGCAGCGTCACGGCGCGGCGGAGCACGGCCGCCAGGACCTTCGAGAGCTCGAGCTGCGACGAGAGGTCCGCCATCGTGTCGATGAGCGCCGTCTGTTCGTCCGCCCGGCGCCGCTCCGCCTCGAGCAGCCGCGCCCTCGCGATCGCGATGCCCGCCTGCTGCGCGAACATCGTCAGCAGCTCGATGTCGTGCTCGCCGAAGCGCCTCGAGGGGTTCGAATGCACGCTCGCGATGGCGCCCACGAGGCGGGACCCCGCCAGCAGCGGCGCCGCCATCACGGCGTGGACGGTGAGATCGGCGTACTTGCCCGAGCGGCCAACCCAGGTCGTGTACTCGGGGATGATGACCGGTTGCCGCGTGCGGGCGACGTGGCCCATGGCGCCTTCGCCCAGCTTGAGCCGCGTCCCGGTCGAATCCTTCCCGATGTCGAGGCTGGCGACGACGACGAGCTCGTTGGTCGCTTCGTCGAAGATCGCGAGCTCCGCGCCGGTGACGTCGAGAAGCGACACGGCGCGCTGGAGCACGGCGTGGAGCAACGCCGAGAGCTCCACCTCGGCCGACAGGTCCGCGATCGTGTCGAGCAGGGCCCGCTGCTCGCCGGCGCGGCGGCGCTCGGCCTCGAGCGATCGCAGCCGGGCGATGGCAATGCTCGACTGATTGGCCGCGGCCGTGAGGATCTCGAAATCGTCCTCGCCGAATGCGTCCACCTCGTGGCTCTCGACCACGAGGACGCCTATCGGCTT
>DATIEW010000673.1:0-3129 GCA_035455585.1 Vicinamibacterales bacterium
AGATCCGGATCCAGGCTCTGCCCCATGACGAGGCCGATGTACGAGAAATACGCGGTGATGTGAGGATTCGTCGTGTCCGTGTCGGAGGCGCGCACATCGGTCCGAATCGTCAGGTAGTGTCGATCCGGTCCGGTCACCCATACGCTCGCAGGACGGATGCCGCCCCGCTCCTCCCAGTACTGCGGCGCGAGCAGACGCATCGAGTTCTCGTCCTTGAGCGCGATCACTCCGAGCGGCTTGTTCAGATCGACGCGCGCCCACGACCACAGGGCCTTCATCGCGCTCCTCACCTGCTCGAGCTGCCACACGAGCGTACGGGTGGCGCGCTCGCCGGCGTTCGACACCACGGTGAAATGCGGGCTCCTGACCTCGATCCAGTCGTCAGCTGCTCCCGCCCGCGCGCTCCAGCACATTGCGAGGCACGCGGCGAGCATCAACGATCGAGACTGTGTGAACGGGTTCATGTCAGCCCTCAGTCGTTGAACCGGTCGATCGCCGAGCGAGACGACGAGGGGTGTCACTTTGGCGCCTTCGCCCGGGGGTCAGGGCCGCACGGCCAGCGCGTAGGCATCGAAGTACCGCTGCAGGCCCCCGGCCGTCGATCGATACTCGTTCGGACCGGCAAAGAAACCGACGACGACCTCGCGCGCGCGGGCGAGTTCGCGGAGCCGCGCCGGCGATCGGCGGTGACGAGGATCGTCGAGCGTGAGATCGATGAGCTCAAGAGCCCGTTCGAGGGCGCCCCGCGCCAGGTGCTCGTTCCGCCCCGACCACCGGATGGCGCGGGTCCCGCGCTTCGTCACACGCCGCTTGCAATCGGACGGTTAGTGACATAATGTGACGTTATGTCACGCCACCGCATTCCTGATACGACCCACCTGCAGTTCCTGGTCCTGGGAATGCTCCGGACCGCTCCGCACCTGGGGCGCGCCTTGAGAAAGGAACTGTCCAGTCACGGCGTGCGCCGATCGGGCCCGGCCTTCTACCAGATGATGGCCCGGCTCGAGGACGCCGGGTTCGTTGCCGGCCAGTACGAACAGAAGGTCCTCTCCGGTCAGATCATCAAGGAGCGGCTGTATACGCTCACGCCGGCGGGCGCCGCGGCCTGGGCCGCCACGCGCGATTTCTACCTCTCCACGATTGCCGCGTTCGATCCGGACGAGGGTCTCACGCGTGTCTGAACTCGGGTGGCTCGCACGCTGCTTCACGCGGCTGCTCCCCGGCCGGATCGCGGAGCGTTGCTTCCTGCCGACCTACTTCGACCTTCTGGCGGATCACCTCGCTGCGCCCGTGCCGCGACGGCAATGGACGTCGGCGGCGCGCCGCGCCAGGTTTCATCTCGGGGTTGTCAGCGCCGGCCTCGAGTGCCTGCTGCGGGCGTGGAGCGAGAGGCTCCGCCAGGTCCCGTTCGAAGACGGGCACCGGCAGGTCTGGAAGGGAATCAACCTCATGCTGGCTCAGGATCTTCGATTCGGGCTACGGATGCTGCACAGGAATCCGGGGTTCACGGCGGCAGCGACGATCGCGCTGGCGATTGGAATCGGTGCCAACTCCGCCATCTTCAGCATCGTCCATGCGGTGCTGTTGCGGCCGCTGCCGTTTCTCGAGCCGGCGCGCATTCTCGAGCTGAACGAGACCGCTCGTGGCGGGCTGGTGACGATCTCGCCGCCGAACCTGCTCGACTGGAAGGCACAGAACACCACGTTCAGCGCGATCGCAGCGTACGACACGTCGAGGGCAACCCTCAGCGGGGGTCGGGAGCCGGAACTATTGGATATCGGACTGGTGGATGCCGAACTGTTTTCGATTCTCGGCGTTGCGCCGCTCGCGGGGCGGACAATCGGACCGACCGATACGGAGCCGGGGAGCCCGTCCGTCGTGGTCATCGGCCATGGAACCTGGCAGCGTCGGTTCGGGGGGGATCCCGGCGTGCTCGGCCGGACGCGGGTATTCGACGGCCGCGGCTTCCAGGTGATCGGCATCATGCCAGGCGGGGTTTCGTTCCCCGCCGGCATCGACTTCTGGTTTCCACTGAAGCTGATGGCTGACGACCTCAGGCCGAACCAGAGAGGCGCCCACTACCTCAACGCGGTCGGCCGGTTGAGGGACGGCGTCACGGTCCAACAGGCGATTCAGGACCTGGCACGGATAGAAGCCGCAATCGCCGCCGAGTCCCCGTCCGTTCGGGGCTACGGCGTGTTCGCGCGGCCGCTGATCGATTCCGTGGTTGGAAACGTCCGCGGGCCGCTGCTGATGCTGCTGGGGGCTGTCGGGTTCGTCCTCCTCATCGCGTGCGCGAACGTTTCGAACCTGTTGCTGGCCCGCGCGGGCGCCCGGCGTTCCGAGATCGCCGTCCGAGCTGCACTGGGCGCGGGGCGATGGCGGATCGCCCGACAGTTGATGGCCGAGAGCGTCGTCCTCGCGTGCATCGCCGGCGCCTGCGGCGTTCTGCTTGCCATGTGGAGTGTGCGCGTGCTCGGCACGCTGCTGCCGCCGGACCTCCCTCGCACGGAGCACATCGGCATCAACGCAGCCGTCCTGTTCTTCAGCCTGCTCGTCTCGATTGGCACGGGGTTGCTGTTCGGCGTCCTTCCGGCGCTGTACGCCTCGGGGGACGATATCGCTTCGTCTCTCAGGGACGCGCGCCGCGACGGCTCGCCAGCCCGGTCCCGTCCGCGAACGCGGGCGGTCCTGATTGCCGCGGAAGTGGGGCTCGCGCTCGTTCTGCTCGCCGGCGCGGGGCTGGCACTGCGCAGCTTCGCCCGCCTCACGGCCGTCGATCCCGGTTTCGACGCGGAGGGAGTGCTGTCGCTGCAGCTGTCCGTTCCCGAAGCGAGATACCCCGATCCACCGGCTATCGCGCGCTTCTACCAGCGGTATGTCGATGCGCTCTCCGCACAACCTGGCGTGCTGGCCGCCGGCGCCGTGATGAGGCCGCCGCTCGTGCAGACGGGGTTCGGCGGGACCTTTTCGATCATCGGGTCCGAGAACACCGACCGACTGAACATCCAGGTCCGACCCGCGACCGCCGGCTACTTCGAATCGCTCCGGATCCCGCTGCGCCGCGGGCGTCTGTTCACGCGCGCCGATGGTCAGGGCGCCCCTCCGGTCGTGCTGCTCAGCGAGGAG
>DATIEW010000674.1:0-4344 GCA_035455585.1 Vicinamibacterales bacterium
AGGGGCTGTCGCGATGGCGCAGCTTCTACTACGGCCAGATGTCGGCATGGGTCGAACCGATCGCAGGCGTGGGGGGCGCGGCCGCCGTGCTGCTCATGCGTCCGATCCTGCCGTATGCGCTCGCCTTTGCCGCCGGCGCGATGATCTTCGTCGTCGTCGAGGAGGTCGTGCCCGAGTCGCAGTCGGGCGGCCATCCCGATTCGGCGACGCTCGGCGCCATAGTCGGCTTCGCCGTCATGATGGTGCTGGACGTGGCGCTGGCCTGACCGCTACCCGAGGCAGAACAACTTGCCGTCCTGCGAGCCGATGACCAGCCGTCCCGACGCGGCCGCGGGGGAGGCGGAGAGCGGACCGCCGGCTTCGAACTCGAACACGCTCCTGCCGGTCGCGACGTCGAGCACGTACAGCTTTCCGTCGTTTCCGCCGACGTACGCGCGGCCGCCTGCCACGACGGGCGAGGAGTCCACGCGGGCGCGCGTGGCGAACGTCCAGAGTCCCTTCCCGGTCTTCCGGTCGATTGCGTGGATCATCCTGTCGCGACCGCCGACGATCAGGCGGTCGCCCGCCAGCGCCGCCGACGAGTAGAACGGAAAGCTCCGGTCGGGATGCTTGTAGACCCAGACGATCTTCTTCGCCTGCAGATCGACGCCCAGCACCTCGTTCTCGTAGGTGCCGTAGTAGGCGTGTCCGTCGGCAATCGCGGGAGAGGCACCCGTGTAGGCGCCCGACGACAGCGTCAGGATCTCCTTGCCGTCGCTGATGCGGATGCCGCGGAGGAGTTCGTCGCACCCGGCAAGATAGGCAATGCCATCGACGACGGCCGGCGTGGCGTGCACGAAGCCGTCCGTGCGCACCTTCCACGCGAGCGTGCCGTCGCGCGCGCCGAGCGCGTAGAGATGTGAGTCGTAGCTCCCGATCAGGACCTTGTCGCCCGCGACGACCGGCGACGACTTGATCTCGGTGCCGGTCTTGAACGTCCAGACGGCCTTCCCCGTCGCGGCGTCGACGGCGTGCAGCACCCCGGCGAGATCACCGATGTAGACCAGCCCCTGTGCCACGCTTGGAGACGACTCGCCGATGCCGTCTGCCGAGGCCTGGTACTTCCACCTGGCCTTGCCGTCCTCGAGCCCGACGGCGTGCAGCTCGCCCGTAGCCGAACCGACGTACACGATGCCGCCGGCGATTGCCGCAGACGACTCGATTGCGTCGCCCGCCTCATACGTCCACAGCACCTTCAGTCGATCGGGAAGCCTCGCGTTCGAGATGCCCGACAGCGCCGCCGAGCCGCGGAACTGCGGCCAGCTGCCGGCGGGAGCACCCGAAGGGGACTGCGCGGAAACCGCAACTCCGATCAGGATCGCGACGCCGGCTCGCACCGCGCAACGGGAAACAGATGTCGAACCTGCAGACTGAGTCAGAGGGGCACTGTGCATGGCGTGACAGGAGCCCGCCGCACGCACTCGGTCTACCGTTCGCGGGCAGGCCACTCGACCGGAGGCGCTACCGTCCGTTCGTCGTCGTGGCGCCCTCGGCGAGCGCGAACAGCTCGTTACGGTTGACGATGAAGAGCGTGTTGTTCGCCGGAACGGGTGTCGAGTACACCGAGCTTCCCATGTTGTTCTCGGCAATCAGCTTCATCGTCCGATCCGCGGCGAGCACGGCGACGTCGCCGTCCTCGTCGCCGAGATACACCTTGCCGTCGATTACCATCGGCGACCCCCAGATGGCTGCGAACATGTCGTGCTTCCAGAACTGCTTGCCCGTCTTCGGATCGAGGGCGTGCAGGAAGCCGCTGAAATCGGAATAGAAGAGGATGCCGCCAAAGAGCGCCCCCGTCGAAATCGAGCGCCGGATCTCCCCGTAGTGCCAGATGCGCCCCGTCTCGGTGATGTCGCCGCGCTTCGTGGCGTCGATGGCGTACAGGTGGCCCACGCCCTCGCCGTGCTCCGGATCCTGTCCGTTGGCGATGTAGACGACGTTCTCGTGGATAATCGGCGTGCTGATGACCTCGTTGCGGGTCTTCGGCCACGCCGAGTCCTTGGGGTTGAGGTCGAACTCCCACAGCTTCTTGCCCGTTTTCGCCTCGAACCCCCGCACCCAGCCGTCACCCTGTCCGATCACGACCTGGACGACGTCGCCGATCCGCCCGGCGGCGGGCGAGGACCATTGCCCGTGCAGGATGTTCTCACCGACGGAGTTGTCCTCCCAGGCCAGCTTGCCGGTCGTCTTGTCGATCGCGATGATGGCCGGCGCCTTCGGCGACGGCACGTTGACATGGCTCTCGTCCTGCCCGTTCGAGGTGCTGACGAAGATCAGATTCTCGTACGCCACCGGCGACGAGTTCGCCATGTTGTGCTGCAGGACGCCGAGCTCCTCCATCATGTCGTAGCGCCAGATGATGTCCACGTCGGTCTCGCGCTGCGACTTCTCGCCGGTGAACGGCCCGTCGTTCCTGCCGTCGCGGAAACCGTCGATGTCGACGGCCATCACCTCGCCGCGGTTCGAGACGTAGTAGGCGGTGCCGTTCTCGACGAGCGGCGAGGAGCAGATGCCCTGGAACGGCCAGTCGTTGGCGCGGCCCGCCGCCAGCTTGTCGTGGACCGACTGCCACAGGAACTCGCCGTCCGACTCACGGAACGCCATCACGACGCCCTTGTCCCCCTTGACCGCGGGGTCCTTCGGGGCCTCGTTGTTCGTGCCAACCAGGACGACGCCGTTGGCGACGACCGGGTTGCCGTAGGTCTGCGAGCCCAGTTCGGCGACCCACTTTATGTTCTTCTTCGTCTTGATGTCCCAGGACGTCGGCAGCCCCTTCATGCTCGAGACCATGTTGCGGTCGGGCGTGCCGCCCCACATCGGCCATTCCGTGGGAGGCGGTTCGTTGATTGCCGTGAAGGCCAGGCCGCCGCCGATGGTCAGCAGGGCCGTTATCGCGAATGCGTGTCTCTTCATCATGAAATCCATTGCTGCCGGGAACCGCCGCCGGGACCTCCAGAAGTACCAGTTTACCTGTTCTTGTACACCTTGATGTTGTCGTAATAGAGCTCCGAGCCGCCGCCCGCCTGCGAAGGCGCGTCCGCGTAGAGCCCGGGCGCGCCCTTCACACTGCCGATCGGATCGACGCGCTCGATCGTCCACGCCTGGGGCTCCTGCTGCCCTCTGGGCCAGACCTTGCCGCGCGCGCGCACCTTGCCGCCTCCCATGTTCTGGACCTCGAGCTTCATCACGTACCAGGTGTCCTTCTCCCATTTGAACGGCACGCGCACGGTCCGCTCCGTTTCGGGCTGCCACGGCTGCAGCTCGAGGCGCTGATGCGTGCCGAACAGCACCAGCTCGTACCGCTGCGCCACGACCCCGATGTCGCCCATCTGGCGCCGGCGTTCCATCGCCCGCACGTCGGCCTCGATCGTGTAGTCGCTGTGGTCCGGGCCGCCGAGGAACGGACGGCAGCGCTTTGCGAATGCGAAGGGGTTCTCCGCCAGCTTGACCAGCACCCTGCTGCCTTCGAGGTCCCGCACGGCGAACTTGCCGGTCGCGTTGACCCAGTGCGCCGGAGGCGCCTCGCTGCCGTCCTCGAAGTCGTGGCTCCAGGGAAGATCCGGCACGACGCGGATGCGCGCGGCGCCGGCCACCGCGCCGATCGAAGCCTTGACCAGTCCGGCCTGCGCGCCCGCGGCCGGGTCAGGCGTGAAACGCCCGTCCTGCACGGTGCCCTTCAGGCCCTCCAGGCTCCACGCAGAGGTACCGGGATTGGCGATCGCGCGGCCGTTGGCGTCGAACGCCCGTACCGTCAGCGCGAGCGATGCGCCCGGCCTGATGATGTGTTCCGTCGGCGAGACGAGAACCGTGGCTGGGGGGCCGGCCTGGCCCGCGGGCATGCCGGCTGACGCCGTAGAAGGTCCGTTGCTCGAAGACGTCGACGGCACACCCTTCGGCCCTATGGCATACAGCGCGTCCATGGATGTGATGTAGACGCGACCGCGGGCGACGATAGGCGAGGCGATGATCAACTGGGAACTCTGCGGCGTGCCGAGCCAGTCCTGGTCCAGGATCTCCGCCCGGTCCGCATGCGGCCGGATGATGAAGACCTTGCCGCCGGCGTCACCCGTGTTCTCGGTGCCGATGTAGAGCTTGCCGTCGGCCAGCACCGGCGACGCCTTCGCGATCGTGCCGAGCGGCTGGTGCCACAGCTGCCGGCCGGTTCTGGCGTCGAACGCCAGAAGGACGCCGCCGTTGTCGAGCAGATAGATCCGCTCACCATCGCTCACCGGCGAGGCGTATCCGGCCTGCACGCCGCGCACGATCCACCGCGCGTCCTTGTCGGTCAGCGTTCCCCTGGACGCC
>DATIEW010000675.1:0-10591 GCA_035455585.1 Vicinamibacterales bacterium
TCGCCTGCGCGAACCTCACGAACCTGTTTCTCGCCAGGACGACAACGCGGCAGCGCGAGCTGGCGGTGCGGCTCGCGCTCGGCGCGGGCCGCTGGCGCATCGCGCGCCTTCTGCTGACCGAGAGTCTGCTCGTGGCGGCCGCGGGCGCGTCCGCGGGGCTCCTGATTGCGTACATCGGCCTCAGGGGCGCCCCGGCGCTGATTCCGGGGCAGTTTCAGATGCTCGGGCTCGAGGCAGGCCTGAACATGCGCGTCCTGTGGTGGAGCGCGGGCCTGACAGCGCTGTCCGCTCTGCTCGTCGGCCTCGCGCCGGCGCTCCAGGCCACGAGAACCGATCCTCACGACTCGCTCAAGACGGACGGGCGCGCGAGCGGCGCCCGCGCCGGCCGCCTGCGCCAGACGCTGGTCGTCGCCGAGATCGCCCTGTCGGTCGTCCTGGCCCTGGGGGCGGGACTGCTCATGCGCACCGTGTACAACATCCAGCGCGTCGACCCGGGCTTCGATCCCGAAGGGGTCGTGACGATGAGGCTGACGCTGCCGCGGGAGCGCTACCCGGGAGAAGCCGCGGGTGCGTTCTTCGACGCGCTGATCGAACGGCTTTCGGCGGTTCCTGGCGTTCGAGCCGTATCCGCTGCGTCCCAGTTTCCACCATCGGGTTCCTTCGGCACGCAGTTCCAGCTGGAGCGCGCGTCCGAGCCATCGTCGACCCTGCCAAACGCCATGATCACGGTGGCGTCGCCGGGCCATTTCGAGACGCTGGGCGTGCCGCTTCGAGCGGGGCGCGGTTTTTCCGCATCCGACACGCTGGAAACGGATCGGGTGGCGATCGTCAACGAGGCCTTTGCCGCGCGGTACCTGCGCGGAGACGAGGCCGTCGGCCAGCGTCTGGCAATCGGCAGCCCCGACCGGGAGCGGTCCTGGACGACGATCGTCGGGGTCGTCCGCGACTTCAGGAACAGCGGCGCGACCCGGCCGGTGCGGCCGGAGATATACATTCCCGTGCGGCAGCAACTCGTCTGGAACCAGCTCTTCATGCTGGTCAGGTCGGACATGCCGTCCTCGTCTGCGGTGCCGGCGGTGCGGCAGGCGGTCGCGTCGCTCGACCCCGAGCAGCCGATCTACGCGATTCAAACGCTCGAAGAGGCGATCGCGCTGGCGTCCTTCCAGCAGCGGATTTCGGCAATGCTGCTGGGGATCTTCGCCGCGGTCGCGCTGGTGCTCGCCGCGGTCGGCGTGTACGGGGTGATGTCGTATGCCGTCAGCGCGCGCACGAGGGAGATCGGCGTGCGTCTGGCGATCGGCGCGCGCCCCCGCAGCGTCGTCTGGCTGGTGCTGCGCCAGGTGCTTACGCTGTCGGCCATCGGCGTCGGCATCGGGATTGGAGTGCTCCTGGCCGCAGGCCGCGGACTCGAGACGCTGCTGTACGGCGTCAGCGCAGCCGACCCGCTGACGATCGTGGCCGTCGCGCTGTCGCTGACCGCGGTCGCCGTTTTCGCGGCCTGGGGGCCGGCGGCCCGCGCGGGCCGCGTGGATCCGATCGAGGCACTGCGGTACGAGTGAACGGAGGGGAGAGGACGGATGAGGAGAGGACGGAGGCCGCGGAGAACGAAGGGGACGGAGGACACGGAAGTTCACACGGAGAAACGAAGAGAACGAAGGACGAACGAAGAATCAGCCCGCCAACCCCATGCTCACCCGGTGGCGCGGCCGGCCGTCGGCCGGCCGACCCGCGCAGAGCGCGGCGCCACCGGGTTCTCTGCGTCAGTTTGCGCAGTCTGACACGATCCGGCCTCCGTTCGTTCTCCGTTGACTTCGTTCCTTCGTGTGAACCTCCGTGCCCTTCGTCCCCTCCGTCACCTCGATCCGTCCCCTTCGGCGCCTCCCCCCTGGGATACGATAGAAGCATGGCCGGGTGGCAGGAATTCACCGCGCTGAACCGGGGGTTCGTCCTCGAACTGTACGAGAAGTACCGGAAGGACCCGGCATCGGTCGACCCGGAAACGCGCGCCGTGTTCGAGACGTGGTCGCCTCCTTCCGGGGAGGCGCTGGCGGTCGACTCCGCCGTCCCTCTTCTGAAGATCGTCGGGGCGGTCAATCTGGCCGAATCGATCCGGCGCTACGGGCACCTGGCGGCGCAGCTCGATCCGCTGGGCAGCAGACCGGCGGGCGACCCGTCGCTCGTGGCAGACACGCACGGGGTCACCGACGAGGACCTTCGTGCGCTGCCCGCATCCCTGGTGGGCGGTCCGGTCTGCGACGGCGCGACCGCTGCTCTGGAAGCCATCGACGCGCTGCGGCGTGTCTACTGTTCCACGACCGGCTACGACTACGCGCACGTGTTCGTGCCGGAGGAGCGGGAGTGGCTCCGGCACGCCGCGGAGTGCGGCCGTTTCCGCGCTCCCTCCGATCCGATCGACCCTGTCGCCATTCTCGACCGGCTGTCCCAGGTCGAGGCGTTCGAGCGGTTCCTGCAGCGGGCCTTCCCCGGCAAGACGCGCTTCTCGATCGAGGGGCTCGACATGCTTGTGCCGATCCTCGACGAGGTGATCGGAGAGGCGGCCGAGGCAGGCATCCGTCAGATCCAGATCGGCATGGCGCACAGAGGCCGTCTGAACGTCATGGCGCACGTGCTGAACAAGCCGTACGCCCAGATCCTCGTGGAGTTCAAGGACCCGGTGTCGTCGCGCACCTTCCGCGAGGACATGGCGTGGACGGGCGACGTCAAGTACCATGCCGGCGCGCATCGCGCGATCGCCGGCGGGGCCGAGATGGACCTCGTGGTCTCCATGCCGCCGAACCCGAGCCACCTAGAGGCGATCGATCCCATCGTCGAGGGAATGGCGCGTGCCGCGGGTACGATCGTCGACCACGGTGGGGCGCCGAGGTTCGATCCGGGGCGGAGCCTGCCGATTCTGATCCACGGCGACGCCTCGTTCCCGGGTCAGGGCATCGTTGCCGAGACGCTCAATCTCGGCCGGCTTCCCGGCTACAGGACCGGCGGCACGATCCACATCATCGTCAACAACCAGCTCGGGTTCACGACGGTGCCCGAGGACCTTTACAGCACGTCGTATGCGAGCGGGCTGGCGCGCGGCTTCAAGATCCCGATCGTTCACGTGAACGGCGACGACCCGGAGGCCTGCGTGGAAGTGGCGCGCCTGGCGTTTGCATACTGTGCACGCTTCCAGCGCGACTTCCTGATCGATCTGATCGGCTACCGGCGGCACGGGCACAACGAGGGCGACGAGCCGGCGTTCACGCAGCCGCTGATGTACGGGAAGATCGCCGCGCACCCCACCGCGCGCGAGATCTGGGCGCACACGCTCGTCGGGCGCGGCGTCGTCGAGCCGGATGCGGCCGAGCAGATGACCAGGCGCTACCTCGCGGACCTCCAGGCCACCATGGAGGCGCTCCAGCCCGAGAGAGACTTCGTGGAGCCGCAGCCCGAACCGCCGCCGCCGGGCGCGGCGGCCCGGGCCGAGACGGCCGTTCCCCTCGACCGGCTGCGCGAGCTGAACGCGTCGCTCCTGGCGGTGCCCTCGGACTTCGAGCTCCACCGGAAGATCGAGCGGGCGCGCGAGAAGCGCGCGCACGTGCTGGACGGGCCGGACGAGCCCACGGTCGACTGGGCGGCGGCCGAGGAGCTGGCGCTGGCGTCGATCCTCGCCGACGGGATCAGCATCAGGCTCACGGGCGAAGATGTCGAACGCGGCACGTTCAGCCACCGTCATGCGGTGTTTCACGACGTGAAGACCGGTCGCGTTCACGTGCCGCTCCAGGCGATGCCGCAGGCCGGCGCGGCGTTCGAGATCCACAACAGCCCCCTCACGGAAAACGCCGTGGTCGGCTTCGAGTACGGCTACAACATCCAGGAGCCGTCTCGCCTCGTCATCTGGGAAGCGCAGTACGGCGACTTCATCAACGGCGCCCAGGCGATGGTCGACGAGTTCATCGCTTCGGCGCGCGTCAAGTGGGGCCAGCGCCCGTCGCTCGTCCTGCTGCTGCCGCACGGGCACGAAGGGCAGGGGCCGGACCACGCCAGCGCCAGGCCGGAGCGCTTCCTGCAGCTCGCGGCCGACGTGAACATGCGGGTCGTCAACTGCACGACCGCCGCGCAGTACTTCCACCTGCTGCGGCGTCAGGCGGCGCTGCTGCTCGTCGATCCGCTTCCGCTCATCGCGCTGACGCCGAAGAGCCTCCTCCGCCACCCGATGGTCGCGTCCACGCCGCGCGAGCTTGCCGAGGGCCGTTTCCAGATGGTGATCCCGGATCGCGCCGCCGCCGCGCGCTCCGAAGAGATCGGCCGGGTGCTGGTGTGCAGCGGCAAGGTGTTCACGGACCTGATGGCCGCCGACGAGCGCGCATCGCGCCGTGACGTGGCGATCGTCCGGCTGGAGCAGCTCTATCCGGTGCCGATGCGGGAGCTCCGCGCGGCCATAGAGGCGTTCCCAAACGGCGATGACGTCGTCTGGGTGCAGGAAGAACCGGAGAACATGGGGGGCTGGGAGTTCATCAGGCCGCACCTGCGGGAGGTCTCCGGCGGCCGCCGGGTCCGGCACGTCGCGCGCCCGCGAAGCGCCAGCCCCGCCGAAGGGTCCGCTTCGCGGCACGCCCTCACGCAGCAGGCGCTGGTGCACCAGGCGTTCGGCGATCGATCTCCATCCATGGCCGATGCCACCGTCGCGCGCCCGTCGCGGTCCGTCGACGAGCTGACGGGCGTCAAGAAGTGAGCAGTGCTGAGAAACTGAGCAGTGGCAACTGCCAACTTCCAATACCCAACTCCCAACGTTCGCTGAGGAGCCGAGTGCAAGTGCCTTGGGGGTTGGGAGTTGGAGAATGGCTGTTGATACGGCACGATCCTCAGGGAGTCAGTTCATGTCGGCCAACATCGTCGTTCCTGAAGTAGGCGAGTCGATCGTCGACGCGCGTGTGGCCCGGTGGCTCCGACAGGAAGGGGAAGTCGTGTCGGCCGGGGATCCGCTGGTCGAGCTCGAGACGGACAAGATCGATGTCGAGGTCAGCGCGCCGCAGGCCGGCGTGCTCAGCCGGATCGCCCGACGGGATGGCGACGATGTGAAGGTGGGTGAGGTGCTGGGGATCATCGAGGAGGCCGCGGCGGCGACGGACGGAGACGGGCGTTTCCCCGAAGCCGTCGAGCCGCCCGCGGCTGGCGGGAAGAGCGTCGAGGGAGACAAGGCAGCGAAGCCGGCGGGCGGCAGGGCGCCTCGCGCGACGCCCGCCGCGCGGAGGGCCGCAGTGCAGCACGAGGTCGACCTCGCCCGGATTCGTGGCACTGGCGACGCGGGGCGGGTGATGCGCCGCGACGTCGAGGAGGCGGCCGAACGGGAGGCCGTGCCCGCGCCTCAGATGGAGCCGGCCCGCGCGAAGCCGGCGCTGCCAGTGTCCGAGGCGCCGCGGCGTGCCGGGGAGGAGCGGACCGAGGAGCGCGTACGCATGTCGAAGCGCCGCGCGACGATCGCCGCGCGTCTCGTCGAGGCGCAGCGCACGGCGGCGATGCTGAGCACGTTCAACGAGGTCGACATGTCGGCCGTGATGGCGCTCCGCGTGCGGCACAAGCAGGCCTTCAAGGAGCGGCACGGCGTCGGCCTCGGCATCGCGTCGTTCTTCGTCAGGGCGTCAATCGGCGCGCTGCGCGCGTTTCCGCGTGTGAACGCGGAGATCCAGGGCGACGAGATGGTGCTGAAGCACTACTACGACATCGGCATCGCCGTCGGCGCGAGCGAAGGGCTGGTCGTGCCGGTGCTGCGGGACGCCGACCGCATGAGCTTGGCCGAGATCGAGCGCGGGATCCGGGATTTCGCCGCGCGCGCGGAGAACGGCACGCTCTCGCTGGCGGACCTCAAGGGCGGAACGTTCACCATCACGAACGGCGGCGTGTTCGGATCGCTGCTGAGCACGCCGATCCTCAATCCGCCGCAGGTCGGCATCCTCGGGCTGCACAGGATCCAGGAGCGCCCGGTCGCCGCGAACGGGGCGGTCGTCCTGCGCCCGATGATGTACGTGGCGCTCACCTACGATCACCGCATCATCGACGGCGCCGAAGCCGTGAGGTTCCTGGTACGGGTCAAGGAGTTCGTCGAGGATCCGCTGGCGCTGCTGCTGGATTGAGGATGGAGAAACAACGTAGCTTCCGCCTTTAGGCGGAAGAACCATCCGCCTTCAGGCGGAAGATAGAATGGACCCGATGCGGCCGAACCTGTTCCGGCTGACGATGGCGGCAGTCCTGGTCGCGCTCCTGGCGGCTGCGGTCGAGGGGCAGTTCCGCCGCGGACGGAGGTTCGACCCCATCCGTACGCCGACGCCCGACACGTTCGACGGCGCGTTCAACTTCTGCCGGATCATGTTCCGGAGCAACCGCTACGGCGACGGCAACAGCTGGTCCGTCGACTACCCCCGCGCTGACCTCAACCTGTCGATCAGGCTCGCGGAACTCACCCGGACCCGCATCAGCCTTCAACCCTCCGGCGAGCCGAACCACGTCGTCCTCACGCTCGCGGACGCGGAGCTCTTCCAGTGCCCCTTCATCATGATGACGGAGGTCGGCTCGGCGTACTTCGCCCCTGAAGAAGCCGCGCGCCTGCGCGAATACCTTCAGAAGGGCGGGTTCCTGTGGGCGGACGATTTCTGGGGCAGCTATGCGTGGGACCACTGGGTGAACGAGTTCGCCAAGGTCCTTCCGCCGCACGAGTACAGCCTCGTCGAACTGCCGAAAGACCACCCGCTCTTCCGCGCGCAGTTCGAAGTCAAGGCGGTTCCGCAGATACCCTCGATCAATTTCTGGATGGGAAGCGGCGGCGGCACGTCCGAGCGCGGCTACGACAGCCAGCAGCCCCGCGCCCTCGGCATCTCGGACCGCCAGGGGCGCCTCATGGCGCTGATGACCCACAATACCGATCTGGGGGATTCCTGGGAACGCGAGGCGGACGACCCGAACTATTTCTATGCGTTCTCTGTCGACGGGTACGCGTTCGGCATCAACGTCGTGCTGTACGCGTTGACGCATTGAGTTCCACTTCGCTCGTCAACTCCCAAAGCCCAACCTCCAACTCCCAACGAGCCGTGCTCTCGCGCCACAGACGGTTTGGAGTTGGGGGTTGGCAGTTGGAGGTTGCCCATGTGCGTCGATACGTCCAGCAGCCGCTCGGCGAACGCCGTCTCGTTGTCGTACCAGGCGGTCACGTGCACCTGGTGGCCATCGGTCACGGTCGTCAGGCGCGCGTCGACCGTCGCCGACTGGATGGCGCCCACGTAGTCCGATCCGACCAGCGGCTCGTCGTTGACGCCGATGACCCGCGGCAGCCGGTCTGACGCGGCGCGCATCGCCGCGTTGACCTCTTCGCGTGTCGTCCGTGTCTTCACCTGCGCAACCAGATCGAGCACGGCGGGAAACAGCGTAGGCACGCGGTACGCCAGGCCGTCGATCGTGTCCGCGAAGGCGGGCAGAACCTCCTTCAGACAGCTCGTGGCGCTCGTCGACGTCGGGATGATCCCGGCGCCGGCGGCGCGGCCGCGCCTGGGGTCATCGTGCGGCGCGTCCACGAGGTGCTGATCGCTCGTGCTCGGATGCACCGTCGTCATGTAGCCGCGTACCCAGCCGAACTGTACGAGGACGCTGACGAGCGGGGCCAGACAGTTGGCCGTGCAGGAGGCGTTCGAGACGATCCGGTGGCGCGCCGGATCGAACGACGCGTGGTTCACACCGAACACGATCGTCGCGTCCGCCCCGGGCATCGGGGCCGAGACCAGCACGCGCAGCGCGCCGGCGTCCAGATGCTTCGCCGCGAGCTGAGGCTCGCGATGCCTTCCGGTCGCATCGATCACCACGTCGACGCCGAGCGCCCGCCATGGCAGGGCGCGCGGGTCGCTCTCGTGCCGGACGTCCACGCGGCGACCGTCGAGGATCACTCCACCGGACCAACCCTCGATCTGGCCACGCCATCGCCCACGGAGCGTGT
Source organism: Vicinamibacterales bacterium (assembly GCA_035455585.1). GTDB lineage: Bacteria > Acidobacteriota > Vicinamibacteria > Vicinamibacterales > 2-12-FULL-66-21 > DATIEW01. The sequence continues at coordinate 7,976 of DATIEW010000675.1, forward strand.
CGTGTCGCAACAGGTAGATCAAGGAGGAGAGGTCCATCACGTCATTCAGCGCGACGAGCTCGAGTGTGGTGTCGCCGGCGCGCGCGAACAGCGCCCGCAGAACGGCCCGGCCGATTCGCCCCAGGCCGTTGAGGGCCACACGCGTCGACTGGCGAGGACGTCCACCGGCTATTGTATGCATACAATAGTCCTCATCGAAGAGGCTCAGACCGCCGAGATGGGATCATAAGCGTTGATTGCACGCCGTTCAATCGGTATATTGTATGCAAGACAATGTGGGCTCCAGAGCTGGATGCGCCTGACGGCCCCCGTTATCTGGCCCTTGCGGAAATGATTGGTGAGGCGGTTCGCCGCGGCGACCTGGCGCCGGGGGATCGCCTTCCGACGCACCGGGAGATGGCCGATCGGCTGGGCCTCGCGCTGACCACCGTCACGCGGGGCTATGCGGAGGCTCAGCGCCGTGGGCTTGTGCGGGGAGAGGTCGGCCGCGGGACGTTCGTCAGAGGCGCCGCCGCCGCTCGATTAGACGGGGCAGGCGAGCCGATCGACCTGCGTTCGAACTCGCTGCTTCCATACGGCCTGATGCCGGAGCTGGCGGCGCGCATTCAGCAGATCGTCAGCCGGAGCGATCTGAGCCGGCTGTTCGGCTACGCGCCGCATCGAGGCCTCGAGCGCCATCGGGAGGCTGGTGCCTCGTGGCTTGCCCAGACGGGACTGCGCGTTTCCCACGACGAGGTGCTGATCACGGCCGGGGCGCAGCACGCGATGGCCGTGGTGTTCGCCACGATTCTCGCGCCGGGGGACACGCTGCTCGTCGAGCACGTGACCTACGCCGGGATGAAGGCGCTTGCCAATCTACTCCGCGTGCGGCTCGAGCCGCTGCCGATGGACGGGCACGGGCTGCTCCCCGACGGGCTGCGCGCCGCGCTCGTGCGCCGGGCCGCAGCGGCGCTCTACTGCATGAGCGCGCTGCAGAATCCGACGACCGCCGTGATGACCGAGGACCGGTGCCGCCAGATCGCGGCTGTTCTCGATGAGTTCGGCGTGCCGGTCGTCGAAGACGATTCGTATGGGTTCGTGCTGCCGGGCCGCACTCCGCTCTCCGCGCGCGTAGCGCAGGGCTACTACATCACCGGGACCTCCAAGAGCCTGCTGCCCGCGTTGCGCATCGGTTTCCTCCACGCGCCCCAATCGATGGTGCCCCGCCTCGAGGCGACCCTGTCGAGCACCGTGTTTCAGGCTTCGCCGATGACCTCGGCCATCGTCGCCGAGTGGATCGAGGATGGCACGGCCGAGCGTGTCGTGCGGTGGAAGCGGGACGAGCTGACCGAGCGGCAGCGGATAGTACGCCGCGTGCTCGCGGATCAGGACTACATGGCCCACCCCGGAGGCCCGCACGGCTGGCTGCGGATCCCGGAGCCCTGGAGCGTCCGAGACTTCACTACCCAGGCAGCCCTGCGCGGCGTTGCCGTCACCTCGTCCGACGAGTTCGCGGTGGGTCGCGACGCGCCGCACGCCGTACGGCTCTCGGTCGGCCCGGTGGCGGAGCGCGCTCGTCTCGAGCAGGCCGTGACCGCGCTGGCGCAGATCCTGGCGGAAGGGCCCGAACCCATCAAGACGCTGGCCTGAACGGACAGAGGCGTCAACTCCCAACTTCCAATGCCCAACTCCCAAGGTCCCAGAGAGCAAGGGGCCGTGAGCGCCTTGTCCCTCCGGACTTGTCGTCGGTGGCACTATCGAGGAACATGAGGTTCGTATCTTCGAGGTTCGCCATGCCTGACGGACGGACCACGGCCCGCGCGGCGCTGCTGATCCTCACCCTGGCAGTCATCGCCGCGGCCGCTCTGAACCGCATTCCGCCTGCGGAGCAGCAACCGGTCCCATCATCTTCCGCCGCTCCTGCGGGCACGGTGGCCTCTGCACCTCTGGATCCGGCGGATCTGTCGGAAACCGGTCGCGCCGCGGCAGGACTGCCGCGGCTGCACAGCCTTCTGGTCAGCCTGCGCGGCGAGCTGATTCTCGAGCACTACGCCAGAGGGTTTGGAGCGAGCCGGCTCGCGAACATCAAGTCTGCGAGCAAGAGCATCGTGTCGGCGCTCGTCGGCATCGCGATCGAGCGCGGCCATATCAAGGGAGTGCACGAACCGATATCTGCCTATTTTCCCGAGCTTCGTCGCGATCCCGATCCGCGCAAGGCGGCGATCACGATCGAAGACCTGCTGACGATGAGGTCGGGACTGGAATCGACGAGCGGACGCAATTACGGCGCATGGATCAGGAGCCGGAACTGGGTGCGCTACGCGCTCGAGCGGCCGATGATCGCCGATCCCGGCACCAGCATGGAGTACAGCACCGGCAGCACACATCTGCTGTCGGCAATCCTCTCGAAAGCCACGAAGATGACCACGTGGCAGTTCGCCCGGAGCGCGCTGATGAAACCCCTCGGCGTCACGCTGGCGAGCTGGACGCGCGATCCGCAGGGCATCTTCATGGGCGGCAACGAGATGCTCATGACGCCGCGGCAGATGCTCGCGTTCGGCGAGATGTACCGCAACGGCGGCCGGGTGAGCGGCCGCCAGATCCTGTCGAAGAACTTCATCGACGAGACGTTCGAGC
>DATIEW010000676.1:0-3072 GCA_035455585.1 Vicinamibacterales bacterium
AGCGTCCAGGGCCGCTGGCATCCGCTCCAGGGGCGGATTCGGTCGCCATTGCCGCGCAGGCTGGCGAGCGCTGTGGTGAGACCGGAGGCGCGGAGGGCCAGACCGAGATCGCCTGCCAGTCGCTCGGCTTCCTCGAGCAACGCCCGGTCGTGGTCACCCAGGCATCGGTGGAGTGCGTTGGTCTCGGTGGCGAGACCGAGACCATTGAACACGAGGCACTGGAGATAGACTTCGGCCACGCCCAGATCGCCAGCGAGGCGGACGAAGGCCGGCAGCTCCTCCAGGTTCGCGCGCGAGGCAGTGAACCAGAGCGAGACCCGTGGGCTCGTGTGCCCCAGCGCGCGCTGGAGTCCGACGAGCGTCCGCACGTTGGCCACGACTCGGTCGAACTGGTCGACCCCGCGGAGATGCCGGTAGGTCCTCGCCGTCGCGGCATCCATCGAAACGCGATACTCGTCGAGGCCGATCTCGACGAGCCGCCGTGCCCGCTTCTCGTTGAGGCTGATCGCGTCGGAGTTGAAGAGCACGACGGGCCCACGCGTCTTCAGCCACGCGACGATGTCGAAGATCTCGCGGTTGAGCAGCGGCTCGCCGATCCCGTGCAGCACGACGCGCTCGAGGTCGGGGACTTGCTCCACGATCGCGCGTACTTGTGCGAGCGACAGATCGGCGGGCGGCTCGAGCGTGCGGAACGTCCGCACGCAGGTCTGACATTCCGAGTCGCATCGATTCGTCGCTTCGAGATAGAGCGTGTGCGGCAGCTCGGGTACGGCGACGGGGCGACCGACTCCGACCATCGCGTGGATCTATCGAGCCGAGACGACTGTCGTGCAGGCGCTCGACGTCTTGGGGAGGTCCTGACTGCTCGCCGGTTCCCACTCGAGCGTCATCGATGCGCCCCGGGCGAACGGACAATAGGGGTCGGACGCCTCGAGCCGCCCCGCCAGCGCGCGCCGTCCGGCGCAGCCACCGCGGCAGGGACAGTTGGCGCACGCGTCGGGGCGGTGGCGGGCGGCCACGAACTCCGGGACGTCGACGATGCCCTTGCCCAAGCGGACCAGGTCGGCCACGCGATGTTCACTGCTCGGCCAGTACGTGCAAGGCAGCACCCGTCCGTCGGGAGCGATGCGCACGGTGGAGCGGCCACATCCGGGTCCAGCGAAGTCTGCGAGCCCGAGCACGCCGGCCAGGACCGGTTCGGTGGTCGCCACCAGCCGCGTGCTGACCGCGAGGGCGCGCATGCCAGCCCAGAATTCGTCGTAGCTGAGCACGAAGCGGTCGGTCTTCGACGGCTGGTAGACGTTGACGCGGAGATTCGCTCCGAACCCTGCCGCGAGGCGGGCGAGGTCGGGCAGACGGTGATAGTTGACGCTCATCATCACGGCCGTGACGGTCACAGGCAGCCCAAGCCCCGCGCATCGCTCGATCGCACGAAGCACCGTCCGCCAGTTTCCCCGGCCACGGAAGTCGTCGTGCTCCGCCTCGGTCGGAAAGTCGAGCGAGAGCTCCACGCTGTGGAACCGCTTGAGCGTGATGTCATCGAGTGCCTCGAGGCTGAGGCCGTTGGAGGTGATACTGGTCTTGATGCCGCGGCCCCAGAGGTAATCGAGGATCGCCGCGTATTCGGAGTGAAGCCCGTTCTCCCCGACGCCCAGATTCATCGAACGGACCGGGATCGAATCGCACACCTCCTGCACGTCGCCGAAACTCAACCGTTGTGCGACCGCGTCGGGGCGATAGCAGTGGGGGCATCTCAGATTGCACTCGTTCGTGAGTCCGATGCCGACCGAGAACGTCATCAACGTCTCCATGCGTAGCGCAGCGTGGTGAGGAGCAGGTGGTAGCCAGCCAGCACGCTGCCGCGGACCGTGCCGGCCACCTTCGAGCGGCCCACGCGAGGTCGACAACTCACCGGGACCTCGACGATGCGATACCCGCGGCGGGCCGCCTTGACCACCATCTCGACCGGCCACCCGTACGTTTCGTGCTGCATGTCGAGATCGCGCAGCACCGACACCGGCAGCGCCCGGAACGGGCCGATGTCGGTGAGGCGAAGTCCGTACAGGAGACGGAGGAGGATCGTGACGACGCGGTTACCGACGCGCTGCTGGGGCGTCAGCGTCCCGGGCGCGGCATCGCGCACGCGAGATCCGATGACCAGGTCCGCGGCGCCAGTGAGGACAGGGCTCAGGACGCGCTCCATCTCACGTGGATCCTCGTTTCGGTCGCCGTCGAGAAACACCAGAATGTCGGCATCCACAGCGGCTCGAGCGCCAGCGCGGCAGGCCGCTCCATAGCCGCGCCGCGGTTCGTGCACCACGCGCGCTCCCGCGGCGGCGGCCACCTCGGCGGTGCGGTCGGTGCTGGCGTTGTCGACCACGATGATCTCGTGGACGCGATCGCGCGCGATCTCCCCGACGACGGAGCCGATCGCCCCTTCCTCGTTCAGCGCCGGGATGATGACGCTGATGCGGATCGCGTCCACTCCCCGCGCCTGACTCGTCGTCACACTGTGTCGCCTCCTGGCTCCGTCCGCGTGTACAACGCCGCGGCTCACCCAGACCCGCTATGGTGGCCAACGTTACCGGCGAGGTGGCGGTGAGTTGTCACAGGAATGTGAAATGTCTGCGTCGACGAGCACGTGTGGACTCAGCAGACGCCCAGATCCTTCGCGCGCAAGGTAGACGCCGTGACATGGAGTCAGCTAGGCCGCTCCCACGTCCAGCGCGAACAGAAGCGGATGGTGCACCAGTCGCCCGAAGCCCGAGCCGAGATAGCGCATCGCCGCCACGCGCAGGCCGCGCGCTTCGAAGAGCTGGCGCCACTGCCCCGGCGGACGGAAGTCGAGCGCCGGCTCCATGCGTCCGCCGTGACGGAACGCGTTGACGCGACCATCCAGGAGGTCCAGCCAGAACCGCTCGAGGCGCGTGCGATACACCGACTCGGTCACGATCAGCCGGCGCCGCGTGACCCGGATTGCCTCGTCCAGCACGCGCTCGGGTCCCGCGCAGTGATGGAGCGTGAGCAGCACGAGCGTGGTGTCGAACGCCCCGTCGCGGAACGGCAGGCCGC
>DATIEW010000677.1:0-2993 GCA_035455585.1 Vicinamibacterales bacterium
GCTCCTCGGCAGCAGTGCGATCAGCGCACGGTATGCCCGCAGGTAGCCGGTCATCGCTTTCCTCCGGCGAGGGAGGGACGGAGGCCACGCAGCAGGCTTTCGAGGCGCGTGACCTCGCTGGTCAGGATGCCGCGCCCGCGGGGGGTGATCCGATACGTCCGGCGCCGGTCATCGTCTCCCGCCCGGCGCATTTCATCGATCCAGCCATCGGCCTCCATGCGCCGCAGGCTTCTGTAGAGGTTCGCGGGATCGAGGAGGACGTCGTGCGACGAGCGTTCCTCCACGGCCTTGATGATGCCGTAGCCGTGCTGCGGGCCGTCCGTCAGGACGGCGAGCACAAGGAGGTCGCGAGGGGCGAGAGGACGCATTGGTATCTGTCAGTTGACCAATAATAGTCATTCGACTGATACCTCCGCGCAAGCCATCGCATCGCCGATGCGCGGCGGTGGACCAGCGCCGTCGAGTGGCGTGCGGCCTCGTCCGTCGTACTCGCACGCGTCACCCGGCATGCATCTCGACCCCGCCTGCCCCTGGGCGTGCCTTGAAGGCCCTTGAGGTTCGCACAGCGGTTGCAGAGCTGCCTCGTCGGGTCCTGTCGTATCGAGCGGGGGCTCGGCGGGGGCGGGATGAGCCGGGTCCTCGTCGCCGTGGAGCACGCCTTCGGCCGGCGCGTCGCGCTCAGGAGGTTCCGCCCACCGTCCTGGCAACGGACTCATTAGGAGTGCCAGGCCGCACGGAAGGGCGTCCCGGTGCGGGCGTGAGCGAGGATGGTCATGATGAAGTCACTCTTGCCCCCGGAGTACGCTTCGCGATCGGCCGCGTACCGCGACGCGAGGTCCCGCTTCAGCGTCGCGTACGCACGTGCCGCCGTCGGAGAGGTGCGAAGGTAGTCGCGGAACGCAAGTTGATCATGCCAGAAGGAGCTTTCCCGGAGCACGCAGTGCACGTGGTGCGTTCGCGGTTCGGCGAGGGGCTTGCGGAAGTATCGCCGTTGCGGTAGTTGCGCCTCGTAGGCTGGGACATACTCGTACCCTTGTGCGCGCAGATTGTCGATCCGCGCCTCGACCTCCCAGAGCGCTGCGACTCCAACCATGATGTCGATGACTGGCTTGGCGGCCAATCCTGGTACCGCTGTGCTCCCGACGTGTTCAATGGCAGCGTTCGTTGACGCGAACGTCTCCTGAAGCCGGGTGCGTTCCTTCTCGAACTCCCCCGGCCATTCGGGATGGTATGGCACGATTACAACGGGTGCCTTCATGGGTCGGCTCGTCCGGCCTGACGGATCAGCGCCGGACCACCGCAGCGCTCGCGCCGCCGTCGAGGCCTCGACTCGCGGTCCACTGGGCGACCCAGTCGGCGAGCCCGATGCCCAAGGCGGTGACGACACCCGCGTACAACGCAGTGAGGAGGGTGAGTTTGAGCAGTCGAGACATGTTGCCTCCGCCTAACGCCGATCAGGCCGCATGGGCACCGGCGCCCGGTCCGGCGACGATCGGAGGCGCTACCGCCCCGCGGGGGACCGCCTGGTCCCGCAGCATGGCGACCACGACCGGCGGCGGGTGGCGCGGGAATTCGATGGCCGTGATGCGCCAGATGGCCGCGGACGCGCCACGCGCGTCGACGAGGCCGAGCCGGGCTTCGACCTCCGCCGCCTGTGCGAGCGCCCCGGCGAGGGCACGGGCCGAAGCCGGGCGGGGCGCCCGCTTCCACCCCAGCAGCGTGAGGGCGACGCCGAGCCGGCGTGCCGTGCTTCGCAGACCACACGCCTCGAAGGCGGACAGGGGGTACAGGGAGCCGACGGCGCGGGGGGCCCCCTCGAGCTCGACGAAGCCGATGGGCACGCCGTCGTACGTCAACGTGTACCGCATCGCGCCCTCCTGGATGGATCCGAACAACTGCTACACCGTGGGCGACAGCCGGCCCAACGGACGGCGTTCAGCCGCAGGCGATCCTGAACAAGTTGCCGCCGCTGGAGAGGCGGGGTTCCACCTTCAAGATAGCGCCGCCCGCCGCGAGGGCCACCTCCCCGACTGCCAGCGGCAACGCCTGGTGGGCGGCGCGCACGCTTGCGGATGGAAGGTGGGATCGGCTCGCGCAGCGCGGTGAGGCCCCTTCATCAATCTCACGATCTACCTGGCGACAACGTATGGCTGATCTCGATGGCACTGCCTAACGCTCCTGGCCGTTCAGGCGGTGCCGGCGAGCGCAACGGCCCGCCGTCCCGGGTGTGGGACGCGTTGGCAGTCACCTACCGCGCGCCGCTTCGGGAGCCGTTCACCGATGCGGCAGTAGCGACGTCGCCGGACGCGGTGACGTAATGGCGTCAGCGTGGCGGTGTGCGATCTTCCAATCAGTGTCCTCACGCCGGACGATCGTCGTGACACGCAGGGCAAGCGGGGATCTCTCTTCCTTTCCTCGGACCGTTGCTTCGAACCGTTCAACCTCGACGATGTAGCCCAGCTCAGCGGTCAGACACGTTGCGATGTTCTCGAACCCGAGCACGCGGCCTTCGATGTAGTTCTGCGCAGCCCGCGCGATGGTCTCGGAGACCTGCGCGTAGCCGCGAGAAACCGGCCCGAACGGCGCGAACGGATTCGCGAGCGTGACGTCGTCACGCCGAGCGTAGAGCGACTGGTATAGCGCTGGACGACCGTTGATGATCTCCTCGAGCGCCGAGTGGTATTGCTCGAGGAAGTCGCTGATTTCAGATGTGCCCACCGTATTGGACCTCTCCCCGGTCCGCCCCACGGATAGCGTTCAGTTCCGGTGTTTCAAATGACACCGCGCGGTGGACGCGCGCCAGTGCGCCTCCGCGCGTACCACAGGTCGACCCGCGCAGGCGCGCCTCCCATAGCCCCTGCGTTCGTCGGCTGCGACGCCTGGTTAGGCGCTCCGCCGGCGCCGCGGCCGCGCCGTCTCGGCGTCGCACAGGAGCTGGCGCAGCGCCTTGTTGGCCGCCGCCGACGACGGGAGCGCGGCCGCCACATCGGGCG
>DATIEW010000678.1:0-15925 GCA_035455585.1 Vicinamibacterales bacterium
ATCTGACGAAGAAGTTCACCTGCCTGAACGACGTGTACCCGGCCGGCTTCATGATCCCCAGGCGGTTTCTGGGGGAGAACATCATCCATCTGCCCACGATCAAGACGCACGTCTTCACGACCACCACCGGCGCGATGAAGAACGCGTTCGGCGGGCTGCTGAACGAGCGCCGGCACTGGACGCATCCGGTGATCCACGAAACGCTCGTGGACCTGCTGATGATCCAGAAGCAGGTCCATCGCGGGGTGTTCGCGGTCATGGACGGGACGTTCGCGGGCGACGGCCCGGGGCCGCGCTGCATGATCCCGTACACGAAGAACGTGATCCTGGCGAGCGCGGATCAGGTCGCCATCGACGCGGTGGCCGCCAGGCTCATGGGCTTCGATCCGCTGTCGATCAAGTACCTGCGCATGGCCCACGACATGGGCCTCGGCTGCGCCGATCCGAAGGGAATCGAGATCGTCGGAGACCAGGCGGCGGCGGCGGAGAACTGGCACTTCGTCGGCCCCTTCAGGAAGATGACGTTCGCCTCGCGCATGCAGCACCTGATCTACTGGGGCCCGATGAAGAAACCGGTCGAATGGTCCCTCCGGACGGTGCTGGCGCCGTGGGCGTACATCGCGAGCGTCATCTACCACGACAGCTTCTGGTATCCGCTCAACGGCCGGCGGAAGATGGAGGAGGTGCTCGAGAGCCCCTGGGGACGACTCTTCCGCAACTGGGAGACGCTGCACCCCGACGAGGCCGGGTATCCCGACGTGGGAACGGAAGGCGCACAGATCGAGCAGACCGGGGCGCGCGCCTTCCTGCGGTCGTTCGGGATCCTCGGCACGTGCATCAGGGAAGCGCCGGAGTTCTCCGCACGCCGGCGCAGGACGCACTTGACGTGAAGTGAGCATTCCAATGTCCGATTTCACAGTTCGATCCGATTCGGTCGACGTCGAGCAGATCATGCGCCAGATTCGTGCGCGGATCCGCGAAAAGCGCGGCGTCGACTACACCGAGGAGGAGATTCGCGAGCTGGCGAACGTGAAGCTCGAAACCTTCCTGGATCCGAAGGGAGTCCGATCGGATCTGCTCGAGCAGTACCGCCGGTTGCGCGAATCGCCGGCGGCGCCGCGCGATTCCGCCTCCGGGGAATCGACGATCGGCGAGTCCAGCCGTCCGCTGGTCCGGCTGGTCCGCCGGCTGCTGCGGCCGATCCTCAAGCTGTTCTTCCCGAGGCCCGTCATCGACGCGCTGCACGTCCAGCCCGCGCTCAACGAGTCGTACAACCAGGCGAATGCGCTCTACTACGAGCTCATCCACAACCTCGTGCTGGAGACGACGCGCCTCAGCATCGAGGTGAAGAACCTGAAGATGCGCGTGGAGTCGATGTCGAGCCGCCTCGACTTCGATGAGCGCCGTGCCAGAGCGCTCGAGGGCGTGGTCCAGTACCGGCCGGGGGCGGTGCCGCCGCTGCAGCCGCCCGCGGGCGGCGACGTGCAGACCGAGACGGGACCCGGCGAACGGCGCACCCGACGGCGCCGCCGCCGCAGCCGGCGGAGGCCTGGTGGCGGCGAGCGCGATCACGACGTTGAGGGGCGGCCGCACCGCGACGATGCGCAATCGGAAACCGCGCCGGCCGGTCGCGAGCCTGACGCCGGCGGCCCCGCCGGACACGACCGGTCCGACGGGTCAGGGCGGCACAGCGAGCACGACCCACGGGCCAGGCGCGGCAACGGCCCCGAATCGTGAGACTCGCCGTCGTCGTCCAGCGGTACGGCGGGGACATCAACGGCGGCGCCGAGCTTCACGCACGTTACATCGCCGAACGTCTCGCGCGCCACGCCCGTGTGGAGGTGGTGACCACCTGCGCACGCGATTACGTGACGTGGCGCAACGAGCTGCCGGCAGGCGTCGAGGAAGTGAACGGGATTCCCGTACGCCGGTTCCCAGTGCGGCACGAGAGAAACCCGCGGGACTTCGGGAGGCGATCGCATCGGGTTTTCGACGAGCGCCACTCCGTCGCCGACGAGCTGGCCTGGCTCGAGAGCGAGGGGCCGGCGAGCCCCGCGATGATCGACTACCTCGCGCGATCGTCGGCCGACTTCGACCACATCCTGCTCTTCAGCTACCGCTACTACCATGCATGGCACGCTGCCCGGCGGCTGGGCCCCAAAGCCATGCTCGTACCCACCGCCGAGCGGGATCCGGCGATCGGCCTGACGATTTTCGGGCCGGTGTTCCGGGGCGTGCGCGCCGTGATGTACAACTCGGACGAGGAGCGGGCCCTGATTCAGCAGGCCACGTCGAACGAGGCCGTCCCCGGCGTTGTGGTAGGGGTCGGATCGGACGTGCCGGATCGCACCGAACCAGTCAGGTTCCGTCGGCACTACCGCATCCGCAGGCCGTTTGCGATCTACATCGGCCGCATCGACGAGAACAAGGGTTGTCGGGAGCTGTTCGACTACTTCCAGCGATACGCGCGCACGTTCCCCAACGGGCTCGATCTGGTGCTCGTGGGGAAAGCCGTCATGCCGGTCCCCTCGCACCCGCGCATTCATCACCTCGGCTACCTGCCGGACCGCGACAAGTTCGACGGTCTGGCCGCGGCGGATCTGCTCATCATGCCGTCGTATTTCGAGAGCCTGTCGATGGTCGCGCTCGAAGCCTGGGCGCTCGGGCGGCCGGTACTGGCCAACGGCCGCTGCGACGTGCTCAAGGGGCAGTGCATCCGCAGCAATGCCGGCCTCTACTACGAACGGTACGAGGAATTCGTGGAGACGCTCTACGCGCTCGAGTCGAACGGACCGCTGCACGCCACGCTGGGACAGAACGGCCGCGATTTCTTCCGGCGCCACTACGCCTGGCAGGTCATCGAGCGGAAGTACCTGGAGATGTTCCGCGCGCTCGAGCGTGAACGGCCCCGCCGCACGGTCGAATCGCTGCCCGGATGGTACGCGCGGCGCGGGAAGAACCTGCCACCGGCTCGCGAGGTGGTGGACGGGTTGCCGTCCGGCGCAGCGACCACCGGAACGGCCCCTCCGGCGTCCTCCAGCTGGGACAGGACGGCATGACCGGCGCGGCCCGCAGGCCGAAGATCCACCAGGTCCTCGCCACGCTGGGGTACGGCGACGCGATCGGCCACGAGGTGGTCGGTATCCAGCGGGTGCTGCGCGAGGCCGGCTTCGAATCCGAGATTTTCGTCGAGACGGCCGATCCGCGGCTGGAAGACCTGACGCTCCAGTACCGCGAGATGGTCGGCGAGCTGGCGCCCGACGATGTCCTGATCCACCACTTCTCGATCGGGTCGCGCGCGTCGCGGACCGCCTATGCGCTGCCGGGCCGCATGGCGCTCATCTACCACAACATCACGCCGCCCGGGTATTTCCTGGGCGTTCACAAGGATCTGGTCAAGCTCTGCTTCCGCGGCCGCCGCGAGCTGACCGCCTACGTCGGCCGCGCGGACATCGCGCTCGGCGACTCGGAATACAACCGGCAGGAGCTCGAGGCGCTCGGGTTCCATCCAACCGGCGTCCTGCCGGTGGTTCCCGACTTCAGTCATCTCGACGTCCCGCCCCACCGTCTACTCGCTGCCGAACTCGACGACGACTGGACCAACGTGATGTTCGTCGGCCGCGTCATTCCGAACAAGCGCTTCGAGACGATCATCCGCGCCTTTCACGTCTACCGCACGCGGCACAACCCGCGGTCGCGGCTCCTCCTGGTCGGTTCCTACAGCGGATTCGAACGCTACCACGCGATGCTGCAGGCGCTCACCGCGGAATTGGGGACGCCGGACGTCAATTTCCTCGGCCAGGTGTCGAACGAGGAGCTGACCGCGCTCTACGACATCGCCGACCTGTTCCTGTGCGCCAGCGAGCACGAGGGATTCTGCGTTCCGATTGTCGAGGCGTTCTACAAGCGCGTCCCGGTGGTGGCCTATGCAGCCACGGCCGTCCCGGCCACGATGGACGGAGGCGGCATTCTGTACCACACGATCGACCCCCACGAGATCGCGCGGCTCATGGCCGCCGTGCTCGAGGACCCCCGGCTGGAGGACGCCGTGCTCGCGTCCCAGGACGACGCGCTCGAACGCCTGCTGGCCCGCGATTTCCGCGGCACGCTGCTGGGTTGCGTCGGCGACCTGCTGCGCAGGCCGCCGCGCGAGGCGCCCCAGGTCACCTGGGACTTCTGGGCACAGTTCGACCAGTTCGAACGCCTGGAGGACCTCCGGCAGTTCCGCCCGTCGATCTTCCGCGCGCTGCCCCTGCCGCCTGGCGCCGGCAGCGAGATGGTCGCTCCCGGACCGCGCGGGAGCGATCGAGGCGCAACTGCCGGCGGCGCCGGTCCCTCCCTGCCGGAAAGACGGCGATGATCGTCAACCAGTGGGTTCCCGCGGCGCACCGCGGCGATGCTATCGGCGACAGCGCCAGAACCGTGCGCGGCATGCTCCGCAGGAGGGGGTACGTATCGGAGATCTACGCCCTGACGATCGACCGCGATCTGCGCGACGACGTGCGGCCTGTCGCCGACCCTGCGGCGCGAGAAGGAGACATCACCGTGTTTCATTTCGCGCTGCCGTCGCCGCTGACCGAAGCGTTCGCGTCACTGCCGGGCCGGCGCGTGCTCCAGTACCACAACATCACGCCAGCGGCCTTCTTCGCGCCCTACGATCCGCAGCTCTTCCGGCTCGCGGCCCTCGGCCGCCGCGAGCTGCAGTCGCTGGCCGGACGCGTCGATCTCGCGCTGGGCGACTCCGAGTTCAACCGGCAGGAGCTCGAGGCGCTGGGCTTCCGATCGACGGGCATCCTGCCGATCGCCGTCGACACCAGCCGGATCGTCCATGCGCCGCGCCGGCCCGCCCTCGAGAAGATCCTCGGTGACGGTCTCGTCAACGTCCTCTTCGTCGGCAGGATCGCGCCGAACAAGCGGATCGAGGATCACATCCGGCTCGCCGAGCTGTACAAGCGGTACTTCGACGCCTACTACCGGTTCATCTTCGTGGGCCGGGACGACGGCGTGCCGGCCTACTACGCCCGGATCCGCGCGCTCATCGACGAGTTCGAGATGCTGCCGGACCGGTTCTGGTTCACCGGACCCGTCCCCGACGCCGATCTGGCGGCGTTCTATCGCTGGGCCGACGTGTACGTGTCGCTCAGCGAGCACGAGGGGTTCTGCGTCCCGCTCGTCGAGGCGATGGCCGCCGACGTACCGGTGCTGGCGTACGCCGCCGGCGCGGTTCGCGAAACCCTCGGTGGGGCGGGTCTGCTCTTTGCGCCGAAGGACCTCGAGGTCGCAGCCGAGATGCTCGCGATGCTCGTGTACGATCATCCGATCCGGAGCGCCGTGCTCGAAGGCCAGCGGCGGCGGCTGCGGGACTTCGATCTGGCCGCGATCGACAGGCGCGTCGGAGACCTGATCGCGGGGCTGGCATGAGCGGCGCCGACCCGCTTCGGACACGCTGATGCGCACGAGGGCTGCGGAGTGAAGCTCGCGTTCATCGTCCAGCGCTACGGGACGGAGATTCTCGGCGGATCCGAGTACCACTGCCGCCTGATCGCGGAGCGTCTCGCGCCGCGCCACCAGGTCGAGGTGCTGACGACCTGCGCCGCGGACTATATCTCCTGGAAGAACGACTATGCGGAAGGAACCGACCGCATCCGCGGCGTCACGGTCCGTCGCTTCGCGAACGCCCGTACCCGCGACATCCACGCCTTCAACCGGTATTCCGAGTGGATCTTCACCAGTCCCCACACCCGGGACGACGAACTGGAATGGCTGCGGCAGCAGGGCCCGTGGTGTCCCCCGCTCCTCGAGTATCTCGAGCGCAATCATCAGCAGTTCGACGTCCTGATCTTCTTCACGTATCTGTACGCGCCTACCGTCCTCGGAATGGCGATCGCGCCTCACAAGAGCATCCTCGTGCCGACCGCCCACGACGAGCCGGCTATCCGCCTCGACATCTACAAGGAGCTGTTCAGCCGCCCCGCCGGGCTCGCCTACAACACCGACGTCGAGCGCCGGTTCCTGACGACGCACTTCTCGATACGCGCCGTCGAGGAAGTGACGGTGGGATGCGGCGTCGACCTGCCGCAGTCGCAGCCCTATCCGCGCGAGCCGTCGGCCGAGCGCGACGGGCCCGATGACGAGGGCGCCCCCGATGAATCGTCGCCGAGCTTCCGGCCGCACCTGGCGCACCGGGGCATCATCTTCCGGCGCCGCCACCGGCTGCACGGACCGATCGTCCTGTACGGCGGCCGGATCGATCCCGGCAAGGGGTGCGAGGAGTTGATCGAGTATTTCAGCAGCTACGTGCAGGACGGCGGCGACGCGTCGCTCGTGCTGATGGGGGTGAAGCTGATGCCGCTGCCGGAGGAGCCGTTCATCCGCTTCGCGGGCCGGCTCTCGGATCAGGAGCGGCTGCAGGCGCTCGAGGCCGCGACGGTGGTGGTCGTGCCGTCCCCGTACGAGAGTCTCTCGCTGCTGGCGCTCGAGTCCTTCGCGGTCGGCACGCCCGTGCTCGCCAACGCCAGGAGCGAAGTGCTGGTGGACCACTGCGTGAAGAGCAACGCCGGCCTCTACTACTCGGACCGCGAGGAGTTCTCGGAGTGCGTGAGGCTTCTCGTGGCCGATCACCGGCTGCGCGCGGCGATGGGGCGGAACGGGCGCGAGTACGTAAGCCGGAACTACCGGTGGGACGTGATTCTGTCGAAGTACGAGAAGATGTTCTCGACGCTCCGGCAGGCGGTCAAGCGCTGATCAGTCGCGGTCGATCGAGGCGACCTCTTCGCCTTCGTGGCTGACCTCGTCGCCCTCCACCCCCACGCCCGGGCGGTCGCCGGCGGCCGGCGCCCCGCGCTTGCGCCGCGGCCTGATGTCGTGCCGCTTGATCATCTCGTTGAGCGTCGTGGGCTTGATCTGGAGCAGCTCGGCCGCCCGCTTCTGGACGCCGCCCGCGGCTTCGAGCGTCGACTCGATCAGCCGCTTCTCGAAGTCGGTAATCACCTCGCGGAACGAGATGCCTTCCGGCGGGACGACGACGTGGGGCACCTGGAAGCGGCGGCTGCTGCGGACGTGATCCGGCACGAGCTCCGCGTCGATCCGGTGGTGGCCAGAGGAGAGCACCACGGCGCGCTCGACGACGTTCTCGAGCTCGCGCACGTTGCCCGGCCAGTCGTACTCGAGCAGCAGGTCCAGCGCCTCCGGCGTCACCTCGAGGTCCGGCTTCTGGTTCTCGGGGCCGTACTTGTCGAGGAAGCGCTGCACGAGCAGCGGAATGTCGTCCTTGCGCTCGCGAAGCGGCGGCAGCTGCACCGTGATGACGTGGAGCCGGTAGAAGAGATCCTCGCGGAACCGGCCCTCCTCCATCATGCGCCGGAGATCGACGTTCGTCGCGGCGATGATCCGGACGTCCACCTTGATCGTCTCGACGCCGCCGAGCCGCATGAACTCGCGCTCCTGGATCACGCGGAGGAGCTTGGCCTGGGTCTCGAGCGGGATGTTGCCGATCTCGTCGAAGAAGATCGTGCCTTTGTCCGCCAGCTCGAACAGCCCTTTCTTGGGGTAGACCGCGCCGGTGAACGCGCCCTTGACGTGGCCGAAGAGGTTCGACTCGAGCAGGTCCGGCGGGAGGTTGCCTGAATTGACCGTGATGAACGCGCGATCCGCCCGGGGCGAGTTCTGGTGAAGCGCGCGCGCCACGAGCTCCTTGCCGGTGCCGCTCTCGCCGTTGATCAGGATCGTCGTCCGGCTCGGCGCCGCCTGGATGATCAGGTCGAACACCTGCTTCATCCGCGGGCTGCGCCCGATGATGTCGCCGAAGTTGCTCACGTGCGCCTGCAGGTTCTGGCGCAGCGCCCTGTTCTCGGCCACCAGCCGCCGCTGCGCGAGCGCGTTGCGCAGGACGACGAGCACCTCGTCGTTCTTGAAGGGCTTGGTGATGTAGTCGAAGGCGCCGCGCTTCATCGCAGCGATCGCGTTCTCCACCGACGCGAACGCTGTGATCATCAGCACCGGCAGATCGTCGTCGATCTTCTTCAGCTCGTCGAGCGCGGAGATGCCGTCCATGCCGGGCATCATGATGTCCATGATGGCGGCGTCGAAGGACATCGTGCGCGCCAGGTCGATCCCTTCCCGGGCGCTCGCGGCGAGGCGCACA
Organism: Vicinamibacterales bacterium; assembly: GCA_035455585.1. Taxonomy (GTDB): domain Bacteria; phylum Acidobacteriota; class Vicinamibacteria; order Vicinamibacterales; family 2-12-FULL-66-21; genus DATIEW01. The sequence continues at coordinate 8,144 of DATIEW010000678.1, forward strand.
TCGTAGCCTTCGCGGGAGAGCAGCGCGTCGAGGATCTCGCGCATGATCTCCTCGTCGTCGACGACCAGTATGGAGCCCTTGCGATTCATGAACGCTCCCTCGAAGCGGCTGCGCCGAGTGGCGGCCAGCGTTCCAGTCGGCCTTCTGCCGACAACGCCCACGCGCTTCTCACCGGTGTTCCGGGCCGGGCGCTACGCCTGCCGGTTGACTGCCTGCGGACCCGCGGCGGCTCTCGGCGAGGCCAGGGGGAGCGTGAGCGTGAAGCGCGTCCCCTTGCCCACCGCGCTGTCGCACGTAATCGACCCGCCGTGCTCCTGCACGATCCCGTAGGCGATCGACAGCCCGAGCCCGGTGCCCCTTCCGAACGCCTTCGTCGTGAAGAACGGATCGTAGATGCGCGACAGCTGATCCGCGGGAATCCCCGAGCCGGTATCCGCGATCTCGATCTCCGCCCGGCCACGCGCCTCGCGCGACACGATCGTGAGCCATCCGCCCTTCGGCATCGCGTCGCGGGCGTTCAGGAAGAGATTCAGGAACACCTGCTGCAGCTTGTGCTCGGTCCCCTGAACCACGGGCGATGCGGAGGCCAGCTCCTTCCGTACCTGGATGCGCCCGGTGCGAAACTGGTGCTCGAGCAGCGCGAGCACGTCGTTGATGACGGCGTTGATGTCCACCGGCCCGCTGTCGACCTGCGCGGGGCGGGCCAGGTTCAGCAGACCGTTGACGATCTTCGCCGCCCGGAACGTCTGCCGCTCGATCTTCTCGAGCACGCGCGTCTTCGGATCGTCGGCCGACGATCCTTCCATCAGCATCTGGACGAAGCTCGAGATGCCCGTCAGCGGGGTGTTCACCTCGTGGGCGACGCCGGCGGCCAGCAGGCCGATCGACGCCATCTTCTCGGAGATCTGGAGCTGCTCCTCGAGCTGGACCCGCGCCGAGATGTCCTCGACGATCAGGATCGTGCCGGCAATCGCGCCGTCCGAGTCCCGCAGCGGCGTGGTCCCCACGTTGACGAGCAGCCGCCTGGCCGGCTCCTGCCGCGTTTCGAGCGGCACCCGGTAGAAGGCGGCCCCCTCCGGAGACTCGCGGCGCGCCGACTGCAGGACGCCGTTGAAGCCCGCATCGAAGATCTCATCGAGCCGCCGGCCGACGGCATCCTCGTGGCCGACGCCGTACAGCTCCTCCAGCCGGCGGTTCCAGCGCACGATGCGGTCGTCCCTGTCGACGACCGCGAGACCGTCATTGAGCGATTCGAGGATGTTCTCGCTGAACTCGCGCATCCGCGCGACTTCGTCCGCCTTCAGGCGGAGCTGGCGGTACAGACGGCCGTTTTCGAGCGCCGTGGCGGCCTGCGCGGCCACCGCCGCCACGAGCGCCATGTCCTCGCTGCTGAGCGGCTCGCTGCTCGCCTTCCGGCCGAGCGCCATCGCGGCAATCGTCCCTTCCTTGGAGACGCACGGCACGAAGTAGTGGATCCCGGCGTCGCGCCAGAATTCCACCTCCGCCGGGTCGAGCCGACGCTGCCCGACGGGGTCGTCCAGCGTCAGCGTGTGGCCCGAGGCGAGGCGTACGCCGACGCCCGACCCGCGGCCGAGCTGCGGGGGATCGGAGGCGAACCCCGTGTGCGCGATCGTGATGAAGTCCCCCTCGGCGCCGGGGGCGCCGGGGGCCAGCATGAGCGCCATGCGGTCCACGACGAGCGTCTCGGTGATGCGCCTGACCAGCCGTTCACTCAGCCGCGAGAGGTCCAGGTCGCTGTTCAGGTCCCGGGCGAAGCCGACCAGCGCCCGGCGGTAGTCGTACCGATCCCGGTAGTACACGCGATCGAGCGCGGTCTGGATCGCGTTCTTGACCGGCCTCGACAGCAGCACGACGACCATCGTCGCGAGCAGCGCGATGACAGGGTTGCGGGAATCACCGTCGAAGAACACCTTGCCGGCAAGCTGCAACAGGAGCGCGTAGATGGCGGCGATAGCGGCGATCGCGGCGGCGTACACCAGACCGCGCTTGATGATGACCTCGACGTCCATCAGGCGATACCGCACGATCGCGGACGCAAAGGCGAGCGGGACCAAACCCAGCAGAACGGCCGAGTACTGGAATCCACCGACGGGCGTCAACCCAAGCGCGAAGGGCAGACCGTACCCGAGGACGAACGGAACCGCGCCGAAGGCCGTCCCCCACACGATCCAGCGCAGCTGCCGCCGGGCGGTCACGGATCGGACACGCCGCAGCGCCCGCGTCATGATGAGCAGCCCGCCCAGGAGGCTGAGCGCCAGATAGAGAAGCTCGGTGCGCTCGACCAGCGCGATCACGTTGGAGAAGACCGCGCCTTCGTGGCCGCCGCGCACGAACACCGCCACCCGCGCCCCGCCCAGAAGAAGCGCCGGGAGATACAGCAGGGGCAGCAGCGTTCTCCCCGTGTCGCTCTTGGCCCAGCTGTCCGGCCGCTCCGGGAACACCAGCGCGAAATGCATGAAGAGCGGCGGGAAGACCAGCATCGCCGTGACGTCGCCCCAGTAGAAGATCTGGTCGAGGAGGTCGAGCCGGCCGTTGAACGAGAACGCCAGCACGCCGAAGAACGCGACGGTCAGCCAGAAGAAGTGCAGCGTCGCCTGGTTCTCGGGACGCCGCAGGCGTACCGAGGCGCCGACCAGCAGCGAGAAGATCCCCACAGCCGCCAGCGCGTAGTACAGCCCGCGCGGCCCGCCAGGCATGGGGGCCACCTCGAACGTGATCAGGCGGGGCGTCCGCTCGCGCGTGACCGTGTAGGTGAGCGTGTCTCCCTGGACGGCGCCGTGGAGCACCGCAACCACGTCTGCCGGCGAGAAGACCGGACGGCCCTCGATGGCATGAAGGACGTCGCCGGGCGCCATGCCTGCCCGCGCCGCTGGCGACCCCGCTGCGACCTCGGACGCAACGATGTCGTAGCCGTTCCCGATCCAGAGGACCCCGTCTTCCATCTCCGAGAACGTCGCACGCCCCCAGATATTGGCCGCCGCCAGGCACAGAAGCGCCGCCACGAGGAGCAGCTGCGAGGCGAGCCGCACGAGTGCGCGCGTCCTGGCAGCGACGGGGAAAGGCGACACGCTAGGCATGCAGGGTTGACCGCAGTCGGGGATCCTTTCGCGAACGATTGCACTTAGCAAAGCCCGTTCCCTGAGCACCCTCCGGTGACGTGCCCTAAGCTGTTGTTTCTCAAGGAGTTCAGCACTGACACTCCCATCAAGTCCAACAGAATGGACCCTGGATCCAAAAATCCGTAGCGAGTATGAAGCGTCAAAAAAGCGGGCTCGCACGCGGCCCGCTTTTCGAGGTCTCCCCGCGCGGGGACGACCGACTCAGAATCGGACGAGGACGCCGCCGACTACTCGCTTCGGCGGCCGGACGACGAGCAGCTCGTCGTAGACGGAACCGGGATCATGCGGGTCGCGAAACAGGTTGCGCACGCCGACCAGTACTTCCCAGCGGGTTCCGCCCGGACCGAACGGCAGCGCCTGATTGACCTGCAGATCGAACCGTCCGTCGAGGCCCGGTCGAAGCAGTGCGGTGCTCGGGCGGGTGAAGCCCGAGTTGATCCTGTACAGCACGAACACGCGCGTTGCCGTTTCGGGGATCTCCGTGACCACCGACGTGGTCACGTCGTGCAGATCCTCGCGCGCCGGGCGAACGGCCCCCGGCGCCCATGCGCCGATCACCGATGGATCCTCCCGGCCGGACCACCGTGCCTGGATCACGCTGTAGTCGATCGCTCCGCGGAGCCGCCGCCCCGGCGGGCTCGCGAAGCGGAAAGCCCATCCCTCCGCATCCACGGCACCGGCCGTAGCCACGTAGTAGTGACCGGCCGACCGGGGGCCGTTCGGCAGATCGAGCCCGAACAGCGTCACGAGCTGATCGTTGACGTCCTGGTAGAAACGCCTCAACCCCAGCAGGTACTCGCCGTCGAACTGGTGCTCGACCCCCACGCTGAACGTGCGGGCGCGTTCGACGCGGAAATCACCGCCGTCGAGCATGGACAGCGGCGCGAACGTGCGCTCGGGCGGGATCCAGGGCCCCGGGGTGTCGCTGGCAAGGAACTCCTCGGCCCCCGGAGCGATCATGCGCTGAGAGACCGCAGCGATCACCCGCGTGTTCCGCACGGGCTCCACGGTGACACCCAGTCTAGGACTGAGCCATCCACCGTCCCCCAGGTAGTCGTACCACGCGTAGCGGGCGCCGTAGTCGACCGACAGCCGGCCGATCTCCCACCGATCGAACCCGTGCAATTCTCCGACGTTGCGACTGCCGTCCGTGACCGCCACAAGGGCGGCAGGATTGGCGCCGAGGTAGGCCTGCGTGCTGTAGGAAACGCCGACGTCGTAGGCGTGCGCCCCCTCCCCCCGCGACGTGAACGCTCCGGCGACGATCCACGAAGAGAGATCCCCCTGGCTCATGGCAGCCCGCGCGGACCAGTCGCCGGCGGCAGTAGGCGCGCCGATGGAGAGGTACATCACGCCGCGTGGCAGCATGTCTCCGGAGAAGAGATGATCCCAGGGGCCGAAGGCACCCGTCGTCAGCAGGTTGACCTCGCCCGAAAACGGCAGGTCGGCGAACAGCGTCGCGGCGAGACCGACGGCCGAGTCCATCGCGCGTTCGAGCACCGAGGAAGGCGCGATATCGCTGTCGCGATCGACGACGGTGACGACCGGCGACGCGTCCTTCAGAATGCTGCGCCTGCCATGGCGCAGCCGCCACGCCAGTTCCGTGTGGGGATGATCGTCGCGGCCCGCGTCTGCCGACTTCTCCTCCGGCTGGTCGGAGAGCGTCACCGAAGGAAGCTCGATGCCGGCGGCGACGATCGGTCGCGCCATGACGGGTTGCGTCGCGTCAGCCGGGCTCACTGCTGAGTCCAGTCGTCGCAGCTGCAGCTTCGGCTCGGGCGTGGAGGCGGCCCCGACCCGCACGAACTCCCGGCGAGACGAAGCGAATCCCGTCAGGCGTGCCTGAACGACATACTCGCCGATTGGCAGCGCTTCGAGCGTGAAGCGGCCTCGCAGATCCGTGACCGTGGCCGCCTGTGTCTGTCCAAGGGCTGTCACCATCGCGCCCGCGAGCGGCCCGCCTCGTTCGTCGCTGACGAAGCCGATGATGCGACCGCGCGTGGACGCGCGGGCGGTCTGCGTTTCGAACTCCCGGCCCTGCGCGTGCGCCTGGGCGACGAGGCCCGTCGTGCCTGTGATCCCCGTCATCGCCGCCGCGATGAGAAACCGGTTCAGGCGCTGCATAGCCCCTCCGTCACAACTCTTCCCTCTCCGAGACCACCTTGAAGCGAACGTCCCGGAGAATCGACCGGCCCGAAATCAGATCGCTCACCGTGATGGCCAGCCGATACTCGCCCGCATCGAATCCGGTGAGCGGAATGCCCTGTCCCGCCATCACCGGACGCCCGCCGCCGGGATCGAACTGCGACCCGAGCACGGACGGATTGAAACGCTGCGGTTCCGTGCGGTTGAAATATCTCTCACCGTCGCGCGCCGCCGGGCGTCCTGGCACGGAGGCCCCGGACGGTTCCCCGGCGCCGGAAACAGCCGAACGAAAGAAATGGTACTCCACTTGAAGGTCGAATTTCTTCTCCGCCGTCACCGTCGGGTTATAGATGAGAAAGACGACGATCAGCTCCTCGTCCCGGCGGAATTCCCGATCGGCCGCCGGGGTAATGTCGTTCTGCCCGATGACGTAGGGCCGTTCAGCCAGCTCATCCGCACCGAGCACATCCTTCAGCACTGCCAGCCGGTCCGCCACGATGACCGTGCTGGCCGTCAACTCCCCCGACGCGAAATCCGGTACCTTCAGCCGCTCTTTGAGCACCGTGGCCTTCGGGCGGCCGCTGCGTCCATCCGGATCGGCCCGCTCCCGCACCACCACGACGACGTCATAGTCGCCGGGACCGACAGAGAACCCGCGGCTCACCCTGGCGAGCTGCCCCGGCTCGGGCTGCAGGTCAACCGGGAAGATCGCGTCAACGGGAAAGTTGACGTCGTCTCGGCGCGATTGTTCCCCCCCGGGCTTCTGACGGTTCGCCGGGCTGCCCGGCACGCCGTGGCCGACGACCCGGACGTAGACGAGCGCGGCGGGACGGCTGAACCCTGATGCGTCGATGGTCAGCGTAAACGGAACGAACGTGCCGCGCTGTGCCTTCAGAAAGTCGTTCTGCCACTGGACCTCGAAGTCGAGGGGCACAGACTGGCCGGCCGCGGCGGCGTCCGCGAGCGTCAGAACCGCTTCACCTTCTTCCTGCTGAGTCTGCTCGATCTTCTCCTGGCGGCGAGCATCCTGCGCCAAGACCGCCGCCGCGGCAACGATCACGATGGCGCATCCCGCCACAATCCGCAGACGGGTACCATGTCTCCGTCCTGCCAAGACCGCACTTTCCGCCCGGCCGGGCCTGACAAACCTCGTCCATCATAGGCGAGGTGTTCGGCCAAGTCAAAAAAGCGGCTCGGCGGAGGCACTCGCAACTCACGCAAGCTCAGGGTTTAGGGCCGGGCGGACGTCTGGCTGACTCCCCTTCTGAGTCCCGTTGAGGACTGATATCATCACCCTCCTGTCATGGCATCAGCTCCCAAGTTCCTCGACGTGAGCGTTCCCCTCGCGCACGGCCTTCCGACCTACCCCGGAAACCCCGAGTTCGAACTTCAGCCGATCAAACGGATCGCCGAAGGTGGGAGCTCGAACGTGTCACGACTCATCATGGGGACGCACACGGGCACGCACGTCGATGCACCGAAGCACTTCTTCGACACCGGTGCGGGTGTCGATGGGCTGGCGCTGGATCTCCTGATCGGCCGCGCGCGCGTCGCGTCGTTCGACTGCCGCGGCGGCATCGGTGAAGGTGAACTCGCCGGACTGGGGCTTGTCGAGGACCTTCGCGTCCTGCTCAGGACGCCGAACTCCGGCCTCTGGACGAGCGGCCGCTTTCACGACGACTACACGTATCTGACGGAGTCGGGCGCGCGCTATCTGGTTGCGCAGGGCGTGAAGCTCGTGGGCGTGGACTACCTGTCGATCGAACAGTTCAAGAAGGCGGGCGCACCCGCCCACCGCGCGCTGCTTTCGGCTGGCGTGGTGATTATCGAGGGCCTCGACCTTTCCGGGGTGGAGCCCGGGCCGTACGAGATGTTCTGCCTGCCGCTCCTGGTTGCCGGCGGCGACGGCGCCCCCGCGCGGGTGGTGCTCAAGCGCTGAGAGCGTAGGAACGATGCAGGACGACATTCTGGTGATGGTGCTGGCCGGTGGAGTCGGTGAGCGCCTGTACCCGCTCACGAGGGAACGGGCGAAGCCTGCCGTGTACTTCGGCGGACCCTACCGGATCATCGATTTCACGCTCAGCAACTGCATCAATTCGGGGCTGCGGAAGATCTTCATCGCGCTTCAGTACAAGTCGCTCTCCCTCAGCCGTCATCTCCGCATGGGCTGGAGCGTGGTTGCCGATGAGCTCGGGGAGTTCATCGAGATCCTGAGCCCGCAGAAGCGCGTCGGCGAGCACTGGTACCTCGGCACGGCCGACGCCGTTTACCAGAATCTGTATTCCATCCTGCTGGAGCGCCCTAAGCACCTCATCGTGCTGTCGGGAGATCACGTCTACAAGATGGACTACGCGAAGATGCTGCGGTTTCATCGCGAGCGTGGCTCCGGCGCGACGCTCGCCGTGATCGAGATTCCGTCGGAAGAGGCGCACCGGTTCGGCGTTCTGCAGGTCGACGAACAGGACCGCCTGACCGGGTTCCTCGAGAAGCCGCGCGA
>DATIEW010000679.1:0-5944 GCA_035455585.1 Vicinamibacterales bacterium
TGACCATTCCACCGCCCGACGTCGCCTCGACTCGCAGCTCGGCCATCTGCTTCTGCATGCGCTCCTGCATCTGCTGGGCCTGTTTCATCATTTGCTGGATATTCATATCAGTCCTGTCGCTCACGTCGTCGGTGGTCGGTGGGACGAGCTAACGGGGCTACGGGCTACGGACCACAACCTACGTGATCTATCTCTCCTCTACTTCTTTAATCTCCGCGGCGAACACGTCGAGCATCGCCTGCACCCCGGAATCGGCGAGCGCGCGCTTCTTGAGCGCCGACTGGCGCTCGCCGGCATCGCCGGACGTGGACGCCGGCGCGGGAGATGCGCCAGGACGCGGGGAGCCTGCGTCCGCCTCTGATCCGACGACGGCCATCCGCCGGCCGGCGAGACGCGAGGCGACTTCCTCGAGCCAGGGGCGCATCTGCTCGAGCTGCTGGCGCAGCGCGCGATGCTCGGGGGCGAAACCGAGCACGACGCGATCGGACTCGAACTGGATCCGCTGCGCCTGGGCGATCACGGTGCCGAAGAAGAACTTCTTCGCCTTCTGCACCTCAGCGAGAAAGGCATCCTTCAGCTCCGATGGGCCGTCCGCGGCGGCGATCGCGGATCCGTTGCCCGGCTCGGGAGCCGCGGCCTGGCGCGGCGCCTCCGAGCCGGCCTCGATCGACCGGACCGCTCCACGCGCGGGCTGCGCCGGAGCGGGCGGTGCCACGGTGCGCGCCGGAGCCGCCGGCGCCGCACGGAGGGCTCGGGCTCCCCCGCCCTTCTCGAGGCTTTGAATCAGATCTGTGAGAGGTACGAGCCGGCGCAGGTGGATCCAGCGCAGCAGCGCCATCTCGAGGTGATAGCGGGGCTGCATCGACGCGCGGATGTCGACGTCCGCCCTGGTGAGGACGTCGAAGGCGCGCATCAGGTCCTCGGCGGAGAACTGCGCCGCGAGCGCCAGGAGCCGTTCGCGTTCGCCGTCGGCGGCAATCTCGGGATCTGCAGTCCGCGACGGGTCGATCCCGACGACCAGCAGGTCGCGCGTCAGGCGGGACAGCTCGCGGATCACGAGCCGGAGATCGTAGCCGGCCTCCACGGCCCGCTCCGCCAGCTCGAAGGCCGCCGCGCCATCCTCGCGCGAGACCGCTTCGGCGATATCGAGCACCAGGTCGCGGCGCACCAGGCCCAGCACCGTCGTCACGGCGTCGGCATCGATCGCGCCGCCGGCAAACGCGATGACCTGGTCGAGCGCACTCTGCGCGTCGCGCATGCTGCCGTCGCCGGCCCGCGCCACGAGCATCAGCGCCGCATCGTCCACCTCGATCGATTCGGCATCCGCGATCCTCCTGAGCTGATCGAAGATCTGCTTCACGCCGATGGTCTTCAGCTCGAAGACCTGCGATCGCGACTGGATGGTCGCCGGGACCTTCTCGATCTCGGTCGTGGCCATCATGAAGACGACGTGCGGCGGAGGCTCTTCGACCGACTTGAGGAGCGCGTCGAACGCCTGCTGCGAGAGGCGGTGCACCTCGTCGATGATGAAGATCTTGTAGCGGTCCCGGACCGGCGACATGCCGAGGCCGGCGATGATGACCTCGCGGACCTTGTCCACCTGGGTGTTGGTGGCGGCGTCGATCTCGAGCACGTCGATGTCGCGCCCCTGCGCGATCTCGACGCACGCGTCGCAGGCGCCGCAGGGGTCGGCCGTGGGACCGTTCACGCAGTTCAGCCCGCGCGCGAGGATGCGCGCGGTCGTCGTCTTGCCCACGCCGCGCGGCCCGGAGAAGACGTACGAATGGGCTATCCGCCGTGCGGCGATGGCGTTGCGCAGTGTCTCGGTGACGCCGCGCTGGCCAATGACGTCCTCGAAGCGCTGCGGGCGCCACTTGCGGGCAAGAACCTGGTACACGGTGGTGATGAATGAAGTCTCGAGTTGTGAGTTATGAGTTCTGAGTGTTCGTTCTGTTTCTTGAGGTCCGGCTGGTGCGACGCGCGGGCTCCACCGCGACCCGGAAGAGCCTGCGGCACATGTCAGTGACTGCTTAGCGCTGCTGCCTTCCGGCCCTGACGCGGTTCGCAGGCTGAGATTGCACAGGTTCCGGGCCGCGGTGCAACCCGTGCGCCCTCGCACCGCGGCACTGGCCCTGATGATTCACGAACGCGAAGGATCGACTCGCCCCATTCGTTCCGAAAACCGGCTTCCGCAGCGTTTTTCGTGACTCGTGTCGCCCTGCTGCAACGGTTTTCTTCGCGAACGGGGCCGCGTCGATCGGTTCGTGAATCATCCGGGCTAGTGGCCTGTCACTGGCCAGTGTATCGTGCGCCGCATGTACGGGCAAGCCGTGTCAACGGCCAACTTCCAATTCCCGACTCCAGGTCCCGCGATGTATGGCTGTCTTGGGAGTTGGGGGTCGGAGATTGGAAGTTGACACGACTCTCTCTCACAGCGAGCGCAGGAACGCCAGCAGCAGGAGCCGCTCCTCCGGCGACAGACGCTCGAAGCCGCGGCGCGCGAGGGCGGCCTCGCGGCCATGGCGCTCGATCGCATTCTCGATCGTCGGCGCCGAGCCGTCGTGCAGCAGCGGACGCCGGACGCGCAGGCCCCAGAGTGCAGGCGTGCGGATCTCCCCGGGACCGGCGGCGCCCTGCGCGATGCCATCGCCGGTGCCAACGTCGTGCAGCAGGAGATCCGAGAACAGCGGCACGACACGACGATCGAACAGGGGATTGGCGCTCCGTCCGGTCGCGAGCGCCGGCACGTGGCATGCCGGGCAGCCGATCGCGGCGAAGATCTGTTCACCCGCGCGCGTGCCTTCGTCGAGAGGACCGCGGGCCACCGGCGCGAGCAGCCGCATGAACGCCGCGAAGTTGTCGATGCCGCGGCGGCGCGTCCTGGGATCGGCTACGTCCTCCGGGTCGGGAATGGGATCGCACAGGCGCATCCGCTCGGGCGGAATCCCAAGGGCCAGCTCCTGCGGGAACAGGTCGTTCGTGATGCCCATCTCATTCCGGTAGGCGTCTGCGCCGAACGCCAGCAGCGTGGCGTGCTGCCCTTTCCACCCGAACCGGCCGACACGGTGATCCCCGGAACCGCGATCGACGATGACCGCGGCCCGGCCGCTGATGCCGTCGCGATTCCGATCGTCCGGATCTTCGAGCGCAAAGATCGCCTCGTCCGGGATGGCCTCGACGAGGCCCGCCCCGAACAGCGGAATGGGGACCCTCCGGGCGATCACGACGGCGTCGGGGGGAATGATCGGCTGGCACGCGTGGCCTGGAACCGAGAACAGATGGAAGAGCGATTCGCCCGACGGGTCGTGCGCCTGGAACTCTCCGTCCGCTCCACGGCGTCCCGCGCGAACCTCCGCGACGGTGCCGGACCCGCCGACGGCGGGAACACTGTGGCAGACTGCGCAGCTCGTGCCGTTGAACGCAGGCCCGAGGCCCTCTTCCGCCGTCTCCACCTCGAGAAAGTCATCGAGACCGAGCCGGAACTCCTCGAATTCGACAGCGCTCAGCCCGGGCAGCGGGTCGCCGGGCTGCACCAGCCGCGCTTGCGCGAACAGCACCGCGCCGAGCCAGAGGACCAGCCCCAGGCAGAGCAGACAGACAGGGACGGTCGGTCGCGAGCGCCGGCGATCGAAGAGCAGCATGTGGAGGCCTCATTCCGTGACGATGATGACGCCGCGCATGAACGAGTGACCCGCGCCGCACAGCTTGGAGCACTCGAACGTGTATCGGCCCGGCTTCAGCGCCTCGAGCGTAACCGTCGCGGTCCCCTTCCCGCGCTTGGGGATGATGACGTTGATGTCGGTGTCGAGGATGCGGAAACCATGATCCGTATCGTCGCTGCGGAGCCTGATCTCCAGCCGGCCGCCCGCCGTCACCCTGATCTGCGACGGCGTGAAGCTGAAGCGCTCGGCGGAGATCTCGACCACCCGCGTTTCGGCCTGCGCAGCTGCGGCCGATCGCCACGCGCTCGCGCCCACGACGGCGGCGCACGCTGCGGCCGCCGCGAGAATCCAGCGCATCAAGGCGGCCGCCGACCAGATTCCATGTAATCGAGTCGTGTTCTTTGTCAGCTCTTCCCGTCTGAAGAAGGCAGTCATCCTGGGGACCTTTGGGAGTTGAGAGGTGGAAGGTCGAAGTTGATGCCGCTTCCCATCCTGCCAGGCATCTCAGAACCACCATCCCAGACCGATGTTGAAGATGTTGGGCGCCTGGACAACGCCGCTCTGGTTCCCCACGATCGCGTAGTCGATCTTCACGGCGATGTCGGCGTCCGGCCAGTAGGTGAGCCCCATTACCCAGGCGTCGCGGTCGAATTGCTCGAGCGGTACGTAACCAGCCGGCATGCGGAACTGGGTGTCGAAATTCTCGTAGCGCACGAACGCGCCGACGTCGCCGAAGGGGCGGCCGGAAATGAACCGATAGCCCGCTTCGGCGTACGCGCCCCGGAGCGTGCGCGCGATGTTCGGGTTGACGCCGCTCGTGCGGGCGATCGCGTCATTGAGTTCGCCGGCGTTCCGGATGTTCACCTGCGCGAACTGGCCGCGCAGCTCCAGCCGGTCGCGCGAGTACCGGACGTCCGCCTCGGCCACGTGAACCGGGACCTCGAAGCGCGGCCGGAACGCGAAGCCGGAACCGCCGGTCCAGAAGCTGGCGCCCGCCGTCAGCCCGGGCATGCCGACGTACTCGACGCGGCCCGTCGCGGCAGCGCGGCCGGCGTTCGTGTCCGCACCCTTCTGACGGCCGCCGCGGATACCTTCCTCGGCACTGAACTCCGCCGCGTTGAGCGGCGACGTCACGAATGCCCGGTAGCGCCATCCCGCGCCGATCTCGCCGTGCACGCCTGCCCCGACCTCGAACCAGGTGGTCGGGACGATCACGGTGTCCACGAAGGGACGCTCGACCCCGTAGAAGATCGGCGGCTCGTGCCGCTCGTTGATGATCCCGACCGGCATGAGCAGCATCCCGGCGCGGACATTGAAGGCGCGGCTCAGCAGGAAATCGAGATAGGCCTGCTCGAGCTCCAGCTCCCCCGCCTCCTCGAGCCCCTCCACCAGGGCGTGCTCCAGCTCGATCTCGCTGACGAACCGGATACGGTCGCTGAAGCGGTGCGTGACCAGGAGCACGAAGCGGTGGAAATCCAGCCGGCCATCCGCCAGCTCCTCCTTGTTGTAATGGAAGTCCATGTACCCGGAGAGGCCGGTAGCCGGTACCTCCTGGGCTTCAGCAGGCGCGAGAGAAAAAAGGACCGCCACGAGCCCCAAGGCAAGGCGGTTCCGTACAAAGCCATGATTTTGAGAGTTCAAAACAGCCGTATTGAACACTCAAATTCAACGCCGTGTCAAGGGCGTAGGGAACCCGGGTCGGTCGGAAGGCTGAACGCTACTCCACCTTGAGGGCCAGGACGGGATCGATCGAGCTGGCGCGCCTCGCCGCCAGCAGTGCGGCACCGATCGCGACGGCCACGAGCAGCGTGGTCGCGAGGACGAACGTCGGCGCGTCGGTCGGCGCGACGTTGAACAGCAGCGTCTCGAGCACGCCGGTGAGCGCGAGCGAGCCGCCGAGGCCGAGCACGACGCCGAGTGCCGTCAGGAGCAGCGTGCGCCGCAGCACGAGACGCACCACCGAGGCGCCGTCGGCGCCAAGCGCCATGCGCACGCCAATCTCGAAGCGCCGCTCGAGCACGGACGAGGAGAGTACGCCGTAGATGCCGAGGGCGGCGAGCAGCAGGGCCACGAGCGAGAAGACCGCGAGGACCCGCGCCTGGAACTCCGGCCCGGCAACGCTGCGATCGATCACGGCCTCGAGCGTCGCGACCGACTCTGGCGCCTCATCCTCGTCGAGCTGGCTCAGGGCGGCCCGCCGCTCCGGCGGAACCGCCGGCGAGCGACAGCTGCGCCGACTCGGTGAGCAGCTGCCGCACGAGCCGGCCCCGGCCCGCTCCGAG
>DATIEW010000680.1:0-4632 GCA_035455585.1 Vicinamibacterales bacterium
GTCACCGGGCGCGAACATCAGCGTTTCATAGTCGACGCCGGGTACCGGCTGCTGGATCTGCTCGGGCCGGAGGCGTGCGACGGACTGGCCGCCGATGTTCTCGAACACGAGCCGCCGCGGCGTCGGGACGCAGTCGGAGCCGAGGAGCAGGGGCTCGATCAGCGGCACGGTGCCCGACGGCACCATGAGTGACCATACAAAGCGCCGTGCACGGTCGAGGCGCTTTTCGAACCAGCGCTCGAAGACTTCCGGCGCGGGCCAGAAGTCGGGTTGGTCAGCCATGCGTCGCTGGATCCGGTGGTCGAAGATCGACCATTCGTAGCGACGCCAGAACTCCACGTCGAACACGTTGAAATCAAGCGGCTCGCCATGAATGTTCACGACCCAGTCGACCAGCGGGTGTGGGAATAGCTGGTATGTAGCGGGCATCGTCGCGACGCCTTCAGTCGGCAGCGCGGAGATTCCGACGCGATAGCCGTTCAGGAACTTGTGCAGGGACGTGACCGTCCCTTGATTGGGCGTTCCGAGCAGCACGATGCGGCGGAGTTTCGCGAGGCCGAGCCCGGTCACGGGGAACGTATTGGCGTTCAACACGTCTGCAGTCCCATAGCGCTCGAAATAGCGGACCACCAGCCCGCCCATGCTGTGAGCGATGACATCGACCCGCAGGTGGGGGTCGTCGTAGTCGCGCCGTATCTGCTCGATGAGCTCGTCGAGCTTGCGCACGGTCACGACGTTGTCCTGGCGCCAGTCATAGGTGAACAGGTACAGGCGTGCCTTCTGCTGGACGACCTTGTTGCCCGGGCGGCTCAGCCGGTAGCCACCGGCCTCGCGCAGTTCCTTGACGATCCGGCGATAGAAGTCGCGGCCGATCGCGCCGTCGAAGAGACCGCTCGCGACCAGCCCGTCGTCGATCGGTTCGAGCGTGTACGGGTCGATGCGAAGCGCGATGTCCTGATAGTCGCTGGTCAGGAGTTTCCGCGTGCTACCGGGCCAGAGTTCCTGGCCGTTGTCCGCGCGGGCCAGCCGTGAGCCGAGGAGACCGGGGATGAGTATCACGGGCACGCGTTCGCGATTCGCGGCGTGCGCGGGATACAGCTGCTCGATCGCCGGACCCCCGGCCGTGCAGGAGCCGAGGAACGCGGCGCAAGTGGCAACGAACAGCCAGGCGATGCGGCGGCGCAAGTTCTCGTACTCCCGGAGGCAGGTTGAGAGCGTACCATTCACCCAATCCACCTGGACTTGCCCGCATGAAAAGAGTCACCGGAATCGGCGGTATCTTCTTCAAGTCGAAGGACCCGAAGGCGCTCGGGGACGAGGGATGCCAGGTGCTCGAGAAGACCGACGACTCCGAAGACGGCAAGTTCGGCTGGGTCAGGGACCCGGAAGGCAACAAGATCGAGTTGTGGGAGCCGCCGCCGGGGCAGTGAACGGCAATCAGGCCGGCAGTGCCGTGACGGAGGGTTCGAGTGCCGGCGGAGCGGCCTCGTCGATGGTCGGCGGCAGCAGCTTGTACATCACCGGCGTCACGAGCCGCGCGAGGAGCGTCGAGCTGATCAGCCCGCCGATGATCACGATCGCCAGCGGCGAGTAGAGCCCCGAACCCTGGATCGCGAGCGGTGTCAGGCCGCCGATCGCCGTCAGCGACGTCAACAGGATCGGCAGGAAGCGCACCTCGCCGGCTTCCGCGATCGCATCATCGAGCGCCATGCCTTTCGCGCGCAGGCGGTTGGTGAAGTCGACGAGCAGGATCGAGTTCTTTATCTCGATGCCGACCAGCGCGATCATGCCGATCATCGACGTGAACGACAGCGTATAGCCGGTCAGGAAGAGGGCGACGAGCCCGCCGGTGATGCCGAGCGGAACGACGCCGAACACGATCAGCATCGAGCGGAAGCTTCCGAACTCGAGCACGAGCACCGCGAGGATTCCGAAGACCGCGACCAGCATCGCGACGCCGAGGCCGGAGAAACTCTCGCTGCGCGCCTCGACTTCGCCGGCCGCGATATAGCGGTAACCGGGGGGCCATGCGATCTCTTCGAGCCCGGCGATCACCTTGCGGGTCAGTTCGTCCGTCGCATAGCCGGTCGCCGGATACGCGGTGACGGTCACGGCACGCTCGCGGTTGTAGCGCTTGATGAGCGGCGCGGCCGTGCGGAACTGAGGATCGGTGAACTGCGTGAGCGGCACCTGCTGCCCGGAGATCGATGAGACCTGGACCGAGCGCAGCAGGTCGAGCGTCGGCCGCCCGACGATCGGGAGCCGGAGCGTGATGTCGTATTCATCGCCGTCCGGTTCGCGGAATCGGCCGGCGGCGAGGCCCGCGACCGCGAGCCGGACGGTCCGGTCCGCTTCCGCCGCCTGGACGCCGAACAGCGCCGCCTTTTCGGTGTCGACATTGAGGTCGAGGTCGGTGCGCTGCACGCGCATCAGGTTGACGACATCGCGCGTGCCGGGAATGCCGGCGATCAGCTTCTCGACTTCGCCCGCGAGGAGCCTGAGCGTCTCGATGTCCGGGCCGATCACGCGAATCTCGATCGGCGCCGCGACCGGGGGGCCGTTCTCGAACTGGTGGACGCTGACGCGGGCGCCGGGGTAGCCCTCGAAGGCGGCGCGCAGCCCGTCGAGTATCCGGGCGGATTTCGCGGGATCGTAGTCCTCGATCTCGGCGAAGACCTCGGCGATGTTCGCGGCGGAGTTCCGCGACAGCACGTTGTAGTAAATGCGCGGATTCTCCTGGCCGAGATTCGAGAACCACCAGCGGACGCCGGGGGTGGCGGCCAGTCGTTCCTCGACGAAGCGCAGCGCCTGGTCGGTCTCGGCAAGGCTCGCGCCATCGGGCGCCTCGATCCGGACGCGGAACTGCGGAATGTCCGCCGTCGGGAACAGGCTGAATCCGATTGCGGGAACCAGCGCAAGCGAGAGCACGAAGACGGCGAGGGCCGCCGCGAGCGTGGTGCGCGGCCGGGCGAGGCCCCAGCGCAGCGCCGGCCCGTAGATGCGGTGGATGCCGCGCATCAGGCTGCTGAGCACGCGGTCCGCCACTTCATCCGAGCCATCGACAATCGTGCGCACCCGGGCATACAAGGCGGCGAGCCAGGGTTGGCGCGGCTCGCGCGGCTTGCCGCCGCGCAACAGCCGGCTGGCCAGGAACGGGATGATCGACAGTGACACGAAGAACGAGGCGATGATCGTGAAGAGCACGGCGGCCGGCAGCGAACGGACGAAATCCCCGGCGCCTTCGGGCAGGAACAGGAGCGGCACGAACGCGAGCAGGAGCGTCGCGGTGCAGCCGAGCACCGCGAGCCAGATCTGGTCGGTGGCCTTGATCGCGGCTTCGCGCCGCGGCATGCCCTGCCGGATGTTGCGGGCGATGTTTTCGACGACGACGATGGAATCATCGACGAGGAGGCCGAGCGCCACCACGAATCCCGCGATCGAGAGCTGGTTAAGCGAGAAGCCGGTGAGATAGAGCGCCGCGAGGCCGATTGCGAGTGAAAGCGGTATGGAGATCATCACGATGCCGGCGGCGCGGAGCCCGAGCGGCAGCAGGGTCAGGATCACGAGCGCGATTGCGATCGTGAAGTCGACCTGGAGCCGCGACAGGCGCCGATCGACGTTTGCGGACTGGTCGAAGCCGCGCTCGAGCCGGACGTGCGACGGCAGGGACTCCTCGAATTGCGGCAGCCGCTCGTAGATCGCGTTTCGCACGTCAAAGACGTTCTGGTTGTCCTTCATGCTCGCCGTGACGAACACGGCGCGCTGGCCCTTGAAGCGGCCGAGGTAGCGTTCCTCCTGGGCGCTCCAGGCGACGTCGGCCAGGTCGCGAAGCCGGACGACGCGCTCGCCGCGCGCGCTCACGACCGTGCCGCCGATCTCGTCGAGCGATTCGTAGCTGCCCGATGTCTTCAGGTTGTAACGCCGCAGCCCGACGTCGACCGCGCCTCCGGGAATGCTGGCGTTCTCGCCCTGGACGGCCGCGATCACCTGGCCGAGCGTCACGCGCGCCGCGGCGAGGCGCTCGAGATCGATCGCGACTCGCACCTCGGGCTCGGGGTAGGCCCAGGTTTCGGCGCGGCGCACGCCGGGTGCGGTTTCGATCAGCTCTTCGAGGTTTTCGGCCTGCTTGGCGAGCTCGCGCCAGTCGGCATCCGCGCTCACGAGCGCGAGCTGGACGATGTTCACCGTGCCCGGCGTGAACTGGCGGATGTCGATCGAGAAGACATCCGCGGGCAGCGTGGGCCGGACAACGTTGACCTCGCGCACGACCTCGTCGTGCTTGCGGTCCGGGTCATTGCCGTAGACGAACTCGATCTCGATCAGCGCGAGGCCGTCGAGTGCCGTGCTGTTGAGGCGCTTGATGTCCTCGAGCTCGGCCAGCGCGTCCTCGATCGGATCGACGACGAGGCGCTCGACGTCCTCCGGGTCGGCGCCCGGGTACTGGACGACGATCAGCGAGCCCGGGAACTTGAGCGTCGGATCCTCGGCGCGCGGAATCGATGACAGGGCCCACAGGCCGGTCGCGATCAGGAGCGCGAACACGACCAGCGTGAACTGCCAGCGCTGGACGGAAAACGACCAGAGGCTCATCGGGTCCTCAGGCGCCGCCGAGGACGCGAACCGGCTCGTTGT
>DATIEW010000681.1:0-4485 GCA_035455585.1 Vicinamibacterales bacterium
GGATCCGCTCGAACAGCACCTGCTGGACGAATCACAGATCGAACAGGTGAGCGTCGACGATCTGCGGCACGCGACGCCGGCCGTCTTCGCGCAGCTCGACCGGTTGAGCCGGACGACCGACAAGCTCTACGTTCACATCGACATGGACGTGCTCGACCCGCGCGAGGTCATGGGACACGGCAACAAGGTGCCAGGCGGTCCATCGAGCGAGGAGCTGGCGCGGCTCTTCGAGGCCATCTTCAAGCGCTACCCGCAGGCGTCTGCCATCGGATTCGCGACCATCCCGTCGACCGACGAAGGCGGGCTGTCGATTGCCGCGGTGAACCGGATGATCGCGGGCGCGGTGCGCGGAGTGAAAGCACGGGCGGCAGGTTCCACCAGATAGCACGGAGGTCCTCGATGCTCACGTCCGTCCGACTCAACCTGATGCGCCTGGGCGCATTGCCGGCGTGCGCCGCGATTCTCGCCGCCTCCACGATTGCCCAGGAGGTGCAACCTCCGGCCGTCGGCTTCACGACCGACGAGGCATTCGATGCGGCGCGCATTGCGAGCTACGCGGGAAGCCATGACGAGGTCTACCGCCACATCGACTCGAGCATCGCCGGCCACCTCGCCAATCTCCAGCGGTGGGTGCGCCAGCCGTCTGTAAGCGCGCAGGGGCGCGGCATCCGCGAGATGGCAGACCTGCTGGCCGGCGATCTGCGCGCGCTCGGCTTCAAGGAGGTGGTGCTCGTGCCGACGTCCGGGCACCCGGGTGTGTTCGGCTTCTACGACGCCGGCGCGCCGCGAACCCTCGTCGTCTACATGATGTACGACGTCCAGCCGGAGGAAACCGGCTGGAAGGTGCCCGCGTTCGACGGAGCGATCGAGGAAACGGAACTCGGACGTGTGCTGATGGCCCGCGGGGCCACCAACCAGAAAGGGCCGGAGCGCGCATTCCTCAACGCCGTGGACTCGATCATCAAGACCCGCGGGAAGCTGCCTGTCAATCTGCTGGTGGTCGCGGAGGGAGAGGAGGAGCTGGGCTCGCCGAACTATCCCCAGGTGATCGACAAGTATGAATCGCGGTTGAAGTCGGCAGACGGCGTCTTCTTCCCGCTCAACGCCCAGGACGGCACCGGTGCGGTCTCGCTGCCGCTCGGCGTGAAGGGCATACTCGTCGTGGAGCTGGAAGCGTCCGGCGGCCCGCGTGGTGGTCCCGCGCGGGCCGAGATTCACAGCTCGCTCAAGGCGATCGTCGACGCCCCGGCCTGGCGCCTGACGCAGGCGCTCGCCAGCCTCGTCAGCCCGGACGGCAACACCATCCTGGTTCCCGGCTACTACGATGCGATCCGCCAGCCCTCGGTCGAGGAACAGCGGCTGGTGAACGGCATGGTCCGCGGCTTCTCGTCCGAGCGCGAGGAGGCGATGCGCAGAGGCCTGGGGGTCGAGCGCTTCATCGAGGGTTTGAGCGGCCGGGACCTGTTCGCCCGCTGGCTG
Organism: Vicinamibacterales bacterium; assembly: GCA_035455585.1. Lineage (GTDB taxonomy): Bacteria > Acidobacteriota > Vicinamibacteria > Vicinamibacterales > 2-12-FULL-66-21 > DATIEW01. Next base: position 1,480 of record DATIEW010000681.1, read on the forward strand.
TTCACCACTACGATCAACATCAACGGGATGTGGGCGGGCTACACCGGCGAAGGCATGAAGACGATCCTGCCGCACGTCGCGCGCGCGCGGCTCGATTCGAGGCTCGTGCCGAATCAGACGCCCGATGGCCAGCTCGAGCTGATCCGCAGGCATCTGGCGGCGCGGGGCTTCGACGACGTCAAGGTGCGCAAGGTGTCGGGGTACGCGCCGGCGCAGACCTCCGTCGATACGCCAATCGCCCGCGCCGCCATCAGCGTCTTCAACAAGCATGGCGCCACGCCGGCCGTCGCGCCGAGGCTGGCCGGCAGCGCGCCCTACTACATCTTCACCGACCGGCTGGGGCTGCCGATGGTCATGGGCGGCCTCGGCCACGGCAGCGGCGCCCACGCTCCGAACGAGTACATGGTCGTCGATCCTCGGACCGGGTCCAGGGTGGCCGGTCTGGCGCAGGTGGAGAAGTGGTACGTGGATCTCCTGTACGCATTCGCGGCCATACCGTGACGCCGCTCGCGCAGGGAGCCGGAAGGAGAGGGCATGAGCGACGGCCCGGGCGCCATCCAGGACTACTATCCTGACGAGTTTGCTCAGTGCTTCGGATGCGGGCGTCTCAATCAGCACGGCTACCACGTCCGGACGTTCTGGAAGGACGAGGGCAGCCTGGCCAGCTTCACACCGCGGCCCGAACATATCGCCGTACCAGGGTTCGTCTATGGCGGTCTGATTGCCTCGCTCGTCGACTGCCATGCCATAGGAACCGCCGCCGCCGCCGTGGAGCAGGCCGCGGGCCGGACGGTTGGCGCCCAGCCCTCGCCGCGGTTCGTGACGGCAGCGCTGCACGTGGATTTCCTGGCGCCGACCCCCCTCGGGCCGGAGCTCGAACTGCGGGGCAAGGTGACCTCCCTGTCGTCCAGGAAAGTTATCGTCAGTGTCACGGTCGCTGCGGAAGGCAGGACGACGGCCCGCGGCGAGGTGGTTGCCGTCCCGATGCCGGACACGATGCAGTCGGGCCGCTGACAAATGCGGGGCAGACCCCGCCGTGTCGCGGAAGGAGGCCAGGTCTGAGACGTGCCGTCCCGCTCCTGGTCGTGCTCGGTTGTCAGCTAACGGGCCACGCGCAGCCTCCCCCAAGGCTCGTCATCGAATCCCCGGAATCCAATCGCGGGTGGAACGTGCGGCTGGGCCGTTTCGACACGGACCGCCTCTCGGACATCGTCCGGCTGGCCGGGCTCACGGATCCTGGTGAGCCTATCCGAGTCGTCCTGGCCTCCGAGGATTCAGAGCTTGCACGCACGACCCCGTCGTGGATTGCCGGCCTCGCCCACGGACCGAGCGGCACGATCGCGCTCTTTCCGTCGCGCTCGGTGAGGTATCCGCACGACTCGCTCGAATCCGTCCTTCAGCACGAGGTCGCACACATCCTCATCCACCGCGCCGCGGGCGGCCATGACGTGCCGCGCTGGTTCAACGAGGGGCTGGCGACGATTGCCGAGCGTGAGTGGCGGCTCGAAGATCGCCGCAGACTGGCCTGGGCGCTCCTCGTTCGATCGCCGCGTCGCATGACGGAGGTCGACCAGCAGTTCCTGCAGGGTCCGGCGGAAGCAGGACGCGCGTATGCCGTTTCAACAGCGTTCGTCCGTCACATCCGGGAGTCGCACGGCGCCGCCGCTCCAGGGCGTATCCTCGGGCTGATTGCCACGGGCGTGACGTTCGAACGGGCCTTCGCGGAGGCCACAGGCATGCCGCTGTCGCACAGGGAAGCGGCTTTCCTGGCGCGGATCAGGTCCTGGGAGCGGTGGGTACCGCTCGTTACGAGTCCCCTTGTCCTCTGGACGGGCGTTACGCTGCTGGCGCTGGTCGCGATCTGGCGGCGGCGCCGGCGGAGCGCAGCCCTCCGTCGCCGGTGGGCGGAGGAGGATGCGCCAGAGGCCTTGACCGACCGGAATCCGGGTACTTGAGTCGAGTTTTCGTATCCAGGCTCGGTCAAGGCCGTCCGCACGCTTGCCCCACCGAAGCGCAACGCGCGAAGGCGGGTCAGCGCGGCGTTATCGAGCAATGCCACCGAGCGAGGCGGAGCCGTTCAGCGGTCCGAGGCAGAGCCTCACTCGAGGATGGGCCGCGCCACGGTAAATCCGGGGCTATAATTTCATCAGCGCCGCTCGCGTCGCTCCCGGGCTTTCCCGGCCTCGCCCCGTTCGGCGCCCGCCAGCAGCGGAGGGCGGCACGCATGACCATCACCGAGCGCGAGATCGGCGATGTGACGATCCTCGAACTCGAAGGCCGGCTCGTGCTCTACGAGGGCGAGTCGGATCTGAAGGCGCGCATCAACGAGCTCATCGGCCGCGGCCGGGTGCGAATCGTCCTCGATATGGAGCGGGTCAACTACATCGACAGCGCCGGCGTCGGCATGGTCATCGCCAAGTACCTCAGCCTCCGCCGCCGGGGCGGAGATCTGAAGCTGCTCAACCTGACGGACCGCAGCATGCGGGTGATGTCGATCACCCGGCTGCTCGACGTGTTCGACACGTTCGACTCCGTGGGAGCCGCGGTGGCCAGCTTCGAAGCGCAGGAGCCGGGGCCTGCATCCGGCACGCCGTCGCCCAACCGGCCCTCCTGACCGCGGGCCCCGCGAGCGCCGCGGCGTCGGGCCACTAGGAAGCGCATCATGACCCAAAAGCGCGCGGACGTTCCGATGGAAGACCCGCAGGCTGCTCTCGAGCGCGCATTGATCGAGGAGTTCCTGCGAGGTCGCGGCCTGTCGCTGCGGACGGTCCACGAGCTGCCCGCCGAACAGGTCAAGGCGCTCATGCGGGATGCTTCGCTTCATGCAGCCACGAAGCTCGCGGAGGTCGAGGCTCGAGCCGCGTTCGTGCACGACATCCACGGCGCATCCTCGTCGTCCGAGTGACGGCCGCCCGGACGCCGTCAGAAAGCAGCCATCACCCCCACGCTGAAGCGTACAGCCTGCCGATCGATCTCGCGGCCCGCTTCGACGACCGCGCGGACGTT
>DATIEW010000682.1:0-2833 GCA_035455585.1 Vicinamibacterales bacterium
CGGCGGCGAGCGAGCGCCGCGAGCGAGCGTGTAAGGGGGTCCGGGGGGACGAAGTCCCCCGGTGAGAACTGACTCTTGGCCAGGATTGTCTACTTCGACTGCTTCTCGGGTGTGTCCGGCGACATGGTCCTCGGCGCCCTGCTCGACGCCGGCCTGCCGCTCGACGGCCTCCGCGCCGCCCTCGGCAGCCTCGCCATCGAATACGGCATGGTGTCCGCGGACCGCGTGCAGCGCGCCGGCGTAGCCGCGACGAAGTTCGTCGCGACGGAGGGACAGCCGGACGCCGTAGCTCCCGTGCCCCATCATCAGCACGGGAGCCACGGCGGCCGGGGCGCTCCGCACCACGAACGGCACGAGCCGGATGGGGTTCACACCTTCGCGGTTGCCTCCGAAGATGCGGCCGCCGGCCACCGCCATCATCACCACAGCCTGAGCGAGATCACCGCGGCAATCGAACGTTCGTCGCTCTCGCGAAGCGGGAAGGACCGCGCCGTGCGGATGTTCTATCGCCTGGCGGAAGTCGAGGCCGCCATCCACGACGTGCCGCTCGACCGGGTCCACCTCCACGAGGTCGGCGCGCTCGACTCGATCATCGATATCGTCGGGACGGTGCACGGCATGGAATGGCTCGGGGCGGATGACGTCGTCGCCTCCGCGCTCAACGTCGGCAGCGGCACGGTCCGGTGCGAGCACGGGACGTTCCCCGTTCCGGCGCCCGCCACGGCATCGCTGCTGAAAGGCGCCCCCATCTACGCGGGATCCGTGGCCGCCGAGCTGGTCACCCCGACCGGCGCGCTGATCGTCACCGAGTACGCGCGCAGATTCGGCGCGCTCCCGACGATGCGCCTCGAGCGCGTGGCCTATGGCGCCGGCGATCGCGACGAGAAGGGGCATCCCAACGTGCTCCGCCTCCTGATTGGAGACGCGGCCAGTGGGGGTGCCGAGTCGATCGTCGTCCTCGAGTGCGAGATCGACGACATGAACCCGCAGCTGTTCGGGCCGCTGATGGACCGGCTCATCGCGGCAGGCGCGCTCGACGTGTTCTACGTGCCGGCGCACATGAAGAAGAACCGCCCGGGCACGCTCGTCACCGTCATTGCCCCGCCGGATCGGCGCCAGGCGATCGCCGACCGGCTGTTCGCCGAAACGACGACGATCGGCGTTCGATATCAGGAGATGGCGCGCGAACGGCTGGACCGCGAGGTGCGGACCGTGTCGACGCCGGCCGGAGCGATCGGAATCAAGGTCGCGATGCGCGACGGCCGCGTGCTGAACGCCTCGCCGGAGTTCGAGGACTGTGCGCGCGCGGCCGCCGAGCGCGGCCTGGCCATCAAGGACGTGCAGGCGATGGCTATGAAGGCGTGGCTGGATATGCTCGAAGGGACGAGGGATAAGGGATAAGGGATTGGGCACCGGCGTTCGCGCCGCCCGAGCCGGAGCGGGCCGATGTGCTTCGGCGCGCAGGGACCCGCTAACCAGATACGGTAGAACTTCATATGGCACGGTTCTATCTCACGACGGCGATCGATTACGTGAACAGCAAGCCCCACCTGGGCACGGCCTACGAGAAGGTCGCCGCCGATGTGATCGCCCGCTACAAGCGGCTGGCCGGGCTCGACACCCATTTCGTCATGGGCAACGACGAGCACTCGCAGAACGTGTATCGAAAGGCGAAGGAGCTCGGCGAGGACCCGATCGCCTACTGCGATCGCATGGCCCAGGAGTTCACCGACGTCTGGAAGCGGCTGGACATCTCCTACGACGACTTCATCCGCACCACGGAACCGAGGCACCGCGCCGGCGTGCAGGAGCTCGTGCGCCGCATGAACGCGGCGGGCGACATCTACGAGGGGGACTACGAGGGCTGGTACTGCGTCTCGTGCGAGGCGTTCAAGCAGGAGAAGGACCTCGTCGATGGCCTGTGCCCGATCCATCGGACCAGGCCCGAGTGGATCAGGGAGAAGAACTACTTCTTCCGTCTCTCGGCGTATCGCGAGAGGCTCGTGCGGCACTTCGACGGGCACCCGGACTTCTTGGTGCCGGAGGTTCGCCGCAACGAGATCCTCAGGCTCCTCGACGCGGGTCTCGAGGACACCTCGGTGAGCCGCGCCGGCCAGGCCTGGGGCATTGCCATGCCGCAGGATCCCTCGAGCGTCATCTACGTCTGGGTGGACGCGCTCATCAACTACATCACCGCGGTGGGCTTCGGGACCGACGAAAGCCTGCTGAGCCGGTGGTGGCCGGCCGACCTGCACGTGATCGGGAAGGACATCACGCGGTTCCATTGCGTGATCTGGCCGGCCATGCTGATGAGTGCGGGCATCGATCTGCCGCGGCAGATCTTCGGCCACGGCTGGGTGCACGTCAAGGGCGAGAAGATGAGCAAGTCGCTCGGCACCACCATCGACCCGCTGGAGGTCGCGGCGATGTTCGGCTCGGACCCGCTGCGCCTGTACCTGGTCAAGGAGATCTCGTTCGGCAGCGACGGCGACTTCACTGTAGAGCGCTACGAGGACCGGTACAACGTCGACCTCGCCAACAACCTCGGCAATCTCGTGAGCCGGATCGCCGCCATGGCGGACAAGTACCGCGACGGCCTGCTGCTGCCTTCAGGTGAGCCGGGGCGGCTGGCAACCGTGGCGGCCGGCGTGCTGGACGACTATCGGGCGTCGATGGATGCGCTTGCGCTCGAAGGAGGTGTGGCCGCCGCGTTCAGGCTGGTGGACGCGGCGAACGAGTTCATTGCCAGCACCGAACCGTGGGTCCTCGCGAGGGACGAGTCGAACTCGAACCGCCTGTCGCAGGTCCTCTTCGATGTGGCCGAAGCGGTGCG
>DATIEW010000683.1:0-2212 GCA_035455585.1 Vicinamibacterales bacterium
TGGCTTTTCACGCCCATCACGTACACGTTCAAGAACGCGAACACATCGAAGGAGGAGACATGAACGCAGAAGAACGCAAGCTCCGCGCGCAGCTCGGCGCGGAGATGAGCTGGGCGAAGACCCCCGACCGCACCGCACGCACCGCGCCTGGCAGCCGCGCCGCCGAAGCCCGCTTCGAGAGGCAGGCCCGCGAACTGCACCCGGACGCCGACGACGAGTTCATCGCGAAGGCGGCCGAGAACCTGCGGCGTGCGCATTTCAGGCGCATGGGGCTGGAGTCGGCCCGTAAGCGCCGGCAGCGCGCCTCGGCCGCCTGACCCCATCAACGCCGAAGGGCCGCCCAACTCCCCAGTCCGGCAGCCCTCGACTCGGCGAAACCCCCACTCACACAGAAAGCGAGGCGTTCGCCTTGAGTACGAATCCTACTGACCTCCCCGGAAGCAGTGTCCGTGTGATGACGCTGCCGGAGGCTCCTCTGCCGGATGCGAAGCCGGTGGAGGCGCTGTATCAGCCGCATCCGGCCGACGCGTTCGCGCCGCCGCTGTCCACGGCGCTTCGTCTGGCGCGGGAGGACCTGGCCGCGCACCAGGACGCGAACATCCACGACCGCGACGCCATGATCCGGGCGGCTGTGACGTTGGAGATCCGGTTGCGGGGGCTGTTGGCCGCGTTGGACGCGGACGGTATCGGCCGTGCGGCTGCGGGCGTGTCGGGGGTGGCCCGGTGAGCGCGGACGAGTCGATCACGAGCCTGTCTGAGGCGGTCGCGGAGCTGGGTGCGTTGCCGCTGCCGGTCGGGCCCGAGCTGCAGGCTTCCGTGGCGGAGCAGGTCTCTGCGGAGATCGCACGCTTCGGGATCTACGGCGGGGCCGTTGCTGCGACGAAGGCTCTCGTGAAGCGGGCCGACGAGTTGGTGACCGAGAACGGCCAGTTGCGGGCTCGGGTTGCCGAGTTGGAGGCGGAGCGGCACACCACGAACGAGGCGCTCGACGACGCGGTGCAGGAGCTGCGGCGCCGCGAGACCGGTCCCGCGCTGCCGTGGGCGCACGCCATGTCGGACGATGACCTGCCTGGCTTCCTCGACGACCTGGTGTCGGCCGCGATGGGCCGGTGGCGGTCTGAGCCTGAGGTGCCGGACCGGGTGGTGCTGGCGGACGTCGAGAAGGCGTGCGCGGACTGGCGGACTCCGGGGCAGGGGTACCGCAGCGACCCGGAGCCGGAGCCCGTTCCCGACGCGGTGACGCGGGTGTTTGCGCCGGTGGCGTCGCTGCGTGAGCCGGACGGCGAGTTCCACGGAGCCCTGCACCACACGTACCGGGTCTCGCACGACATGCCCGAGACGGGCGGTGACGGCCGTGGCTGACCCCACCCGCCGCGCGGTGCTCGCTGTCGCCGCCCACGCCCGTGACGCTGCCGAGTGCCGCGAGCTGCTCGACATGCTCGGCATCACCCCGCCGAAGCCGAAGCGGAAGCCCGGCCGTCCGCCGGTCGACCACAGGCACGGCGACCACCGCACCTACGCGAAGGGCTGCCGCTGCACCGACTGCCGTGCGGCGAACGCTGAGCGGCACCGGGGGCAGCAGCGCCGCCGCATCTCGGATCCGGAGGCTGCCGACCGTGCGGGGCACGGCAACGCGTCGACGTACCAGAACTACGGCTGCCGTTGCCGCCCGTGCACGGAGGCGAACACGGCGAAGAGTCTGGCGTACAAGGCGCGGCGTCGTGAGCTTGCGGCGCTGGCCAAGACGGGCGGTGCGTGATGGATCTCCTCGTCTTCTTCTTCGCCGACCTGACGGCGCCCGCCGCGATCTCTCTCGCTGCCGGTGTCACGGCGGCCGGGTTCGTCCCGGCGCTGCTCCTCGCGGACGCGCACCGTGCAGATTTCCCCCGCCTGTGGCAGGCGTCTGTGGATGCCCGTCACGACGTCGACCGGGCACTCGCCGCCGTCCTGCTGTGGATCGCTGACGCGGCCACGTACGCCCGCCTCACCCTCCGCGAAGCCGCTCTGACGGCCGCCGCGCTCCTTGCTCTTCTCGTCCCCACCACGGAGACCACATCATGAGCCATTCCTCGAACCCGCCGCTGAGTTTCGAGCTCGGCGCGAACCACCTCCACGCCCTCCTCAGGGTGGACGCCATCCGTACGGACTCGTTCGTGCAGCTCGTTGCGGGGTGGGGTGATGACGACGTCCGTGACGAGGTCATCGCCGCGCT
>DATIEW010000684.1:0-2159 GCA_035455585.1 Vicinamibacterales bacterium
GTGGAACGTGAACGACATCGACTCGTTGGCGGCGGTCAACCTCCAGCAGACGCTGATCGTCACCACGACGCTCGTCCTCACCGGCCTTGCGGTCGCATTCGCGTTCCGCTGCGGGCTCTTCAACATCGGCGGCCAGGGCCAGTACATCGTCGGCAGCATCTGGGCGGTGTGGATCGGCTCGTCCTTCGACGGGATGAACCCGTTCCTGCACATCACGCTCGCGATCGTCGTCGCCACGCTCGCCGGCGCAGCCTGGGCCGGGATTGCCGGGTTCCTGAAAGCCACGGTCGGAGCCCACGAGGTGATCTCGACGATCATGCTCAACTGGATCGCGATCTGGGTGGGCTCCTTCCTGTTCGGCCTCGGGGGCCCGCTCCAGAGCGACACGCAGTCGTCGGTCCCGATCTCGAACGACGTCATCGAGAGCGCGAAGCTCCCGATCCTCTGGGGCGACCCGCTGCTCCAGGGCCTCCACACCGGGATCTTCTTCGCGATCGCCGCGCTCGTCGTGTACTGGGCGATCCTCAACCGGACGACGCTCGGGTACGGCGTCCGCGCGGTCGGCTTCAACCCCGAAGGTGCTCGCTACGGCGGCATCAGCGTCCGGCGCAACTACTTCCTGGCGATGGCGATCTCGGGCGCGTTCGCGGGGATCGCGGGCGCGATCGACGTGCTCGGGTGGCAGTTCCGCATGGCGACGGGCGACATCCAGTCCAGCCAGCTCGGGTTCATCGGGATCGCCGTCGCGCTCCTCGGCCGGAACACCGCGGTAGGTGTCTTCCTGTCGGCCCTGCTCTTCGGCTCGCTCGTCACCGGGACGTCGACACGGAACCTCGACCCGGAGATCTTCAAGCCTGAGCTGGCGTCGAACCTGACCGTGATGATCCAGGGCCTCGTTGTGCTCTTCGTCGGCGCCGATCTCATCGTCCTGTGGTTCCTCCGGCGTCTGCGGACGAGGGCGTCGGCATGACGAGCGTCGCGCTTCCGGTCGCGGCCCGGATGCCCCACGGGCTCCGGCGCGTCGCCTGGATCGGCATCGCCATCGGGATCGTGGCGGCCTGGATGGCGTTGCCACCGCTCACGCTCCGGTCATGGGTCCCGAGCCTCGTGCTCGCGCTGATCGCGGTGATGCTCGGCATCGGCGTCGCGATCCGCGGCGAGCGCCGGTTCGGCGGCTTCGCGATCGCGTCTGGCCTGTTCGGCTTCGGGATCGCGTTCCTCGCAACGCTGTCGGATGTCGGCAAGCTGGAGAGCGTCGTCGTCTGGTCGGCGCTCCTCGCCGCGATGCTGCGGTTCGCCACACCGCTCGCGTTCGCCTCGCTCGGCGGCATGTTCTCCGAGCGCTCCGGCGTCGTCAACATCGGCCTCGAGGGGATGATGCTGATGGGCGCGTTCTTCGGAATCATGGGTGCCGACAAGCTCGACTCGTGGTGGCTCGGGCTGCTCGTGGGCGTGTTCGCGGGGGGTGCCGCGGCCTTCGTGCACGCGGTGTGGGCGATCCACCTCCAGGCCGATCAGATCGTGAGCGGGACTGCGATCAACTTCCTGGCCGTCGGCCTCACCGGCTATCTGTTCATCGACATATATGGCACCGAGGGCACGCCGACCGACATCCCGAGCATCCCGGACGTCGATCTCGGCTTCCTCGGGGACGGGTTCGTCGGCGACATCTTCGGGCAACTCAACCTGATGATCTGGATCGCGATCGTGCTCGTCCCGCTGACGTGGGCGATCATGTTCAAGACGCCGATCGGTCTCCGGATCCGCGCCTGCGGCGAGCATCCTCGCGCGGCCGACACGGTCGGCATCAGCGTGTACGCCGTTCGCTACGGCGCCGTCACGCTGTCCGGGATGCTGGCGGCCGCGGGTGGTGCCTACCTCTCGATCGGCTTCGTCAACTCGTTCAACGAGAACATGACCGCGGGACGCGGGTTCATCGCGCTCGCCGCCCTGATCTTCGGGAACTGGCGGCCGTTCGGCGCGGCGGCGGCGTGCCTGCTGTTCGGTTTCTCGAGCGCGCTCGCGCAGCGGCTGCCGGAGTACTCGCAATCCGCCTCCGTGCTCTTCCAGGCGCTGCCGTACGTGCTGACGCTCATCGCTGTCGCCGGCGTGATCGGTCGCTCGATCCCGCCCGCCGCGGTCGGCAGGCCCTATCGGAA
>DATIEW010000685.1:0-7752 GCA_035455585.1 Vicinamibacterales bacterium
AGCCCCACGCTAGCAGAGTATGGCCGAAACGAGCCCCGTCCGGATCCTGATCGCCGACGACCAGCCGGACATCCTCAACGCCCTGAAGTTCCTGCTGTCGGACGAGGGCTACGAGGTTGCCGAGGCGCGGTCGCCTGGGGAGGCGCTCGAGCGGCTCGAGGCGGCTGATTTCGATCTCGCGATCCTCGACCTGAACTACACGCGCGACACCACGTCGGGACAGGAGGGGCTCGACCTGATGGAGCGGATCCGGGCGCTCGACCCGACGCTGCCCGTGCTGGTCGTCACCGCCTGGAGCAGCGTCGCCGGGGCCGTGGAAGCGATGCGGCGCGGGGCTCGCGACTACATCGAGAAGCCGTGGGACGACGAGCGGCTGCTGGTGACCGTACGGACGCAGGTGGACCTCCGCCGGGCGCTGCGGCGGAGCCAGCGACTCCAGGAGGCCAACGCGCGGCTCCAGCGCGGCGTGACGCCCGCCTTCATCGGCGACTCCCCCGCCATCGTCGACATCCGGCAGACGATCGAGCGCGTCGCGCCGTCGGACGCCGCCGTGCTCATCACCGGCGAGCACGGGACCGGCAAGGAGGTCGTCGCCACCTGGCTGCACGCGCTGTCGGAGCGCAGGAGCAGGCCGCTCGTGACGATGAACGCGGGAGGCCTTGCCGAGGGCATCGCGGAGAGCGAGCTGTTCGGGCACGTCAAGGGCGCGTTCACCGACGCGCGGTTCGACCGCATCGGCTGCTTCGAGCTCGCCGACGAAGGGACGCTGTTTCTCGACGAGATCGCGAACATGCCGGTGCGGCTGCAGGCCAAGCTCCTCCGGGTGCTCCAGACGGGGGAGGTGCAGCGCGTGGGGTCCTCGCGCCTGCGCTACGTCAACGTGCGCGTCATCTCGGCGACCAACGCCGACCTCGGGTCGGAGATCGAGGCGGGCCGGTTCCGCGAGGACCTGCTCTACCGGCTGAACACGGTGGTCATCCACCTGCCGCCGCTGCGCGAACGCCCGCAGGACCTCGAGCCGCTCGCCCTGCACTTCCTGGCGCACTATGCGGCGCGGTACCGCAAGACGATGACGGGCTTCGACCGGAACGCCGGCGCCGCAATGAATGCCCATCGCTGGCCCGGCAACATCCGCGAGCTGGCGCACAGCGTCGAGCGCGCGGTGCTGATGTCGGATGGATCGAGCGCGCTGGTGTCGGCCCGGCACCTCGGCCTGTCCTCGCACGGCGCGTCCGCCGCCGAACCGACGTCGCTCGAGGAGGCCGAGCGCGTGTTCATCGAAAAGGTCCTGGCACGGCACGGCGGCGACGTCCGGCTCGCGGCGCGCCAGCTCGGGTTGAGCCGCAGCGCGCTCTATCGCCGGCTGCAGCAGTATGGCGTCCGGAGCTAGCACAGTCAGGCCGGCCGCTCCGCGCCCGCGGGGCGCGTCCCTGGGCCTCGAGCACGCCGTGCTCCTGCTCGTGCTCGCGGGCGGCGTTCCCGCGGCGCTGGCGCTTCTCTACCTGACCTGGGGGGAGAGCTACAGCTTCGAGGTGCGGTGGACGATCACGACCGTCGTGCTCGTCGTGTGGACAGGCGCCGCCGCGATGGCGTTCCAGATGGTGTCGCGCGCGCTCTACCTCCAGGCAAACCTCCTCGGCGCGCTGCGCGAAGGAGACTACTCCATCCGCGGCGCGAGCGGGCGGCCCGGAACCGCGGTGGATCTCGTCATGCACGAGATCAACGCGCTCGGCGATACGCTGCAGCGCCAGCGCACCGAGGCCGTCGAGTCGTCGGCGCTGCTGACGAGCGTGATGGGCGCGATCGACGTCGGGATCTTTGCCTTCGACATGGAGGAACGGCTCGTGCTCGCCAATCCTGCCGCCGAACGGCTGATCCGCAGGCCCGCGGCGGAGCTGCTCGGCCGCCACGCGCGCGAGCTGCGGCTCGACGGCTGCCTCGAAGGCGACACGCCGCGCCTGCTGGACCGTCCGTTCGGCCCCGAGAGCGGCCGGCTCGAGCTGCGGCGCAAGTCGTTCCGACGGGACGGCAAGCCCCACCAGCTGCTGGTGTTCGCCGACCTCACACGGTCGCTGCGCGAAGAGGAGCAGCAGGCCTGGCAGCGCATCGTCCGGGTGCTCTCGCACGAGATCAACAACTCGCTGACACCGATCAAATCGATTGCGCACAGCATCCGGCGCATGATCGGGCGCGCGCCGGACCTGCCGCGGGCGGCCGAGATCCAGGAGGGACTCAACCTGATCGAGACGCGGTCGGGCGCGCTCGGGCGGTTCCTGCGCGCCTACGCGCAGCTCGCGCGCCTGCCGAAGCCGCAGCAGCGCCCGGTCCGGATCGCGGCGATCGCGCACCGCATCGCGGAGCTCGAGAACCGGCTGCCGGTGGCCGTCCGAGCCGCCGAGGACGTCGAGATCTTCGCCGACCCCGACCAGCTCGAGCAGCTCCTCATCAATCTCGTGCGAAATGCCGTCGACGCCACCATCGAGACTGGCGGCGGCGTCTGGATCGACTGGCAGCGGGCCGACGGCGCCGTGCAGGTGACCGTCGAGGACGAAGGGCCGGGGCTGCCCGACACCTCGAACCTGTTCGTGCCGTTCTTCACGACCAAGCCGGCCGGGTCGGGGATCGGGCTGGCCCTGAGCCGCCAGATCGCCGAGGCGCACGGCGGATCGCTCGTGCTGGAGAACCGGCGCGGGGCGCGCGGGTGCCGGGCGACACTGAAGCTGCCGTTGTGATAGGAGCTAGGAGCTAGAAGAGAGGAAACGGAGAGAGGGCACGGAGAGAGGAGCGCGGTACTTGCAGATGCAACGTCGAAAACGATCCCGCTATTCGCGTTCCGAGAAGCTCTTTGCCGCCGCGTCGCGGATTCTGCCCGGCGGCGTGGACAGTCCGGTGCGTGCGTTCAAGGCGGTGGGCGCCACGCCCATCTTCGTCGCGCGCGGCCGCGGGGCGTGGATAGAAGACGCCGACGGGCACCGGTACATCGACTACGTGATGTCGTGGGGCCCGCTGATCCACGGGCACGCCCCGAAAGGCCTGCTCAAGGCGCTGGCGGCAGCCGCCCAGCGCGGCACCAGCTTCGGTGCGCCGACCGAGCTCGAAACGAGGCTGGGACACCGCGTCGCGCTGCTGATGCCGTCGATCGAGCGCGTGCGGTTCGTCAGCTCGGGCACCGAGGCCGCCATGAGCGCCGCGCGCGTCGCGCGCGCCGCGACCGGGCGGGAGAAGATCGTCAAGTTCGAGGGGTGCTACCACGGCCACGCCGACGCCTTCCTGGTCCAGGCGGGCTCCGGCGCGATGACGCTGGGCGTGCCCACGAGCCCCGGCGTGTCCGCCGGCGCCGCGCGCAATACCCTGCTCGCCCGCTACAATGACCTCGGCTCTGTCGAGCGGCTCTTCGAGGAGCACGACGGCGGGATCGCGGCGGTCTTCGTCGAGCCGATCGCCGGCAACATGGGGCTGGTTCCCCCGGGCCCCGGGTTTCTCGACGGCCTGCGCACGCTGTGCGACCGCGAGCGCGCGCTGCTCGTCTTCGACGAGGTGATCTCCGGCTTCCGCGCATCGGCCGGCGGCGCGCAGAAGGTTTTCGGCGTCCGGCCGGACCTGACGTGCCTCGGCAAGATTATCGGGGGCGGATTGCCGGTGGGGGCGTATGGCGGCCGCGCAGAATTGATGGAACTGGTCGCACCCGCGGGACCCGTCTACCAGGCGGGCACCCTCTCGGGCAATCCGCTCGCGATGACCGCCGGCCTCTGGAGCCTCGAGCAACTCTCGCCGGCTCTGTACCGGCATCTGGCCAGGCTCGGCGCCAAACTCGCCGCCGGGCTCGCCGACGCGGCTCGGGCCGCACGCGTGCCGCTGCAGGTCAATGCCTTCGGGTCGCTGCTCACACCGTTCTTCACGGATCGGCCGGTCCGGGACTTCCAGTCGGCCCTCTCCGCCGACACGGCCGCCTACGGCCGCTTCTTCCGCGGGATGCTCGATCGCGGCATCTATCCTCCGCCCTCGCAGTTCGAAGCCTGGTTCCTCTCGGGCGCCCACACCGACGCCGACATCACCCGTACGATCAAGGCCGCGCAGGAAACCCTCGCGGAGGTGTGAGCTCAAACTCCCAACGACCAACTCCCAGCTGCCAATCTGGGAATTGGAGGTTGGGAGTTGGGCGTTCTTGGGAGTTGGGAGTTAGCGTATGGCAGGCGGCTGATCGAACCTGACCCGCAGGATCGTTCCCGGCGGCAGCGTCACATCCTTGCCTTCAGTGGCCGCGATCGTCCCGCCGCCGCCGATCAGTACGCCGAGCAGCGCGCCGCGAGTGCCGCCGATGATGCCGCCGATGATGCCGCCGACCGCGGCGCCCGCGCCGATCCGGCCGATCTCGCCGCGGATGCCCTCGCTTTCCAGCGCCTCGGTCACCGTGCCGCGCATGGCGTAGCTCCGGCCCTCGACGGTGATCCGGTTGAACAGCACCGTCAGGCTTCCTTTCCGGTCCGTGCGCGACGCGCGGTCGACGGTGGTGACGAAGCCTCGCATCAGCGATCCAGCCGGAATCAGCACGCGATTCCCCTGATAGAGATCGACGATGGTGGTCGCGTCGAACGTGTCCTCGACCTGCGCGGTGTCGGAGCTCAGCGTGGACTGCAGGCGCACATCGATTTCCGTGCCGACCGGGATGGCGCTCTGCGGCGGATCGCCGCGCCTGTCGCCCGTGGCGCCGCCGGAAACGCCGACGGCCGGCGGATTCGTGGCTTCGCCTCGCGCGCGCCACCGCACGTCCTGCAGCCGATCGCGTACGTCGGCATACTCCCGGCGGCTCACCGTGCCTTCCTTCCGCAGCTTCACCTTCAGGTAGATCACCTCTTCGGCGAGCACGTCCAGCTCCTCCTGGAGCCTGGACGCCGCAGCTACATCCGTCGCGCGCAGGCGCGAGAGCTCTCTGCCCGCCGCGTTGACCTCGTCCTGCAGTCGCTGAATGTCGGCGGAACTTGCACTCGTCTGCGCACTGCCGGCCACCGCCGTCATCAGCACAGCCGCGACGAAGACCGCACTCACGAGCTTCTGGATCGTCATGGTTCTCCTCGACAGCACATCGTCTGAACAACGGATCGAACCCGGCACGGTTGGCCCAAGGTGCAAGACCAACGCCAGTCGAGAGCTCCACCCGTCTCATCGTCGCATTTCCTGACGTATCAACGGCCTGTCCGGCCGGCGCTCTCCTCTGGCTGGCAGGAACCGGGGCTGATAGCTGTTATCATCAGAGGACAATCCGGAAAAAAATGCCGGTCATCAGGCTTCACAGAACGGTCGGGGTTCGCGTCGGCGGCGTGCAGGTCGGCGGCGGCGCGCCGGTGGCCGTCCAGTCGATGACGATGACGGACACGGCCGACGCGGCGGCGACGGCGCGGCAGTGCATCGAGCTGGCTGAGGCCGGCTCCGAGATGGTGCGCGTCACGGTGAACCTGCCCGAGGCGGCCGACGCGGTTCCCGAGATCAGGCAGCGGATGCTCGACGCGGGCGTCACGGCGCCTCTCATCGGCGACTTCCACTACAACGGCCATCTGCTCCTCATCCGGCATCCCGCATGCGCGCGGGCGCTCGACAAGTACCGGATCAACCCCGGCAACGTGGGCACGGGCCGGCGGCGCGACGAGCAGTTCTCGACCATCTGCAGGGTCGCGCGCGATCATGGCAAGCCCGTACGCATCGGCGTCAACGGCGGGTCGCTCAACCAGGAGCTGGTCGTCTCGAAGATGCAGGAGAACACCGACCGCGACCTGGGGCTCACCTCGGAGGAGATCATCAACGAGTGCATGATCCTCTCGGCGCTGCAGTCCACCGATCTCGCGCTCGAGTCCGGGCTCCGGAAGGACCAGATCATCATCTCGTGCAAGACGTCGCGGCCGCGCGATCTGATCGCGGTGTACCGCGATCTCGCCCGCCGGACCGACCAGCCGCTGCACCTGGGCCTGACGGAGGCGGGCATGGGCACCAAGGGCCTCGTCTGGTCGTCGTCTGCGATGGGGATCCTGCTCAACGAAGGGATCGGCGACACGATTCGCGTTTCGCTGACGCCAAGGCCCGGCGGCGACCGCCGCGACGAGGTCTACGCCGCCTGTGAACTGCTCCAGGCGCTCGGCCTCCGGTCGTTCGCGCCGAGCGTGACGGCATGTCCTGGCTGCGGCCGGACGACGAGCTCGACGTTCCAGGAGCTGGCGGAGCGGACGCAGGAGTACGTGCGCGAGCGCATGCCCGAGTGGAAGAAGCGGTACGAGGGCGTCGAGAGCCTCACCCTCGCCGTCATGGGCTGCATCGTCAACGGTCCCGGGGAGTCGAAGGCGGCCAACATCGGGATCAGCCTGCCGGGGACGGGCGAAGCGCCGAACTGCCCCGTGTACATCGACGGAAAGCACTACACGACGATGCGCGGGACGTACGAGGAGCTGGCGGCGGAGTTTCGGGGGCTGATCGACCAGTATGTCGAGACGAGGTTCGCGCCGCGTGGAGAGAACGGAGGGGACGGAGGGAACGGATCCAA
The DNA here is from genome assembly GCA_035455585.1 of Vicinamibacterales bacterium. Taxonomy (GTDB): domain Bacteria; phylum Acidobacteriota; class Vicinamibacteria; order Vicinamibacterales; family 2-12-FULL-66-21; genus DATIEW01. The sequence goes on from DATIEW010000685.1 coordinate 6,530, forward strand.
CACGAAGGAACGAAGTGAACGGAGGACGAACGAAGAGCGTTGACCGTGCCCGGAGAGTTCGTCGACGGCCGGATCGTGGAGGAGGACCCTCAGTCATTCCCTCCGTTCACTCCCGGCCAGCGCCCGGATCCTCCGCGACCACACTACGAGCAGCGCGATCCCGCAGATGATCAGCCCGATCGACAGCCCCCACCAGAGGCCGATGACGCCGTAGCCGGCGACGAAACAGAGCGTGTAGCCGAAGGGCAGGCCGATGAACCAGTGGCCGGCGAGGTTCCACAGCATCGGCGAGCGCGTGTCGCCGAGGCCGCGCAGCACGCCGGTGGCGACGCCCTGCAGCCCGTCGAAGAGCTGGAACACGGCGGCCACGTAGAGCAGCGTGACGCCGGCCGCAAGCACGCCGGCGTCGGGCGTGAACGCCCCGATGAGCCATCGCGGGAACAGCACGAAAACGGCCGCCGCGCACGACATGAACGCGGCGCCGAAGAGGAGCGCGGTCCAACCCGAGCGGACCGCGCCGGCCGCGTCGCGGCGGCCCACGGCATGGCCGACCCGGACCGCACCGGCCGACGAGATGCCGAGCGGAACCATGAACGTGAACGCCGCGATGTTGATCGCGATCTGGTGCGCAGCGAGCGCCGCGGGCGCGAGGCGCCCTGCGAGCGCCGTGGCGGCTGCGAACACACCGACCTCGAGCGTCACCTGCGCGGCGGCGGGGAACCCGAGCCGCAGCAGCCGCGCCATCCACGACGGGTGGACCGCGAGCGACGTCTCGAACAGCCCCGGCCGCCTCCCCCGCTCGCGCAGCACGATCGCGGCGAGCAGGAAGCCGGCCATCGCGACCCGGGAGGCGACCGTCGCCCACGCCGCTCCCCGCACGCCCAGCGCCGGCGCGCCGAGCCGGCCGAAAATCAGCACCCAGTTGCTGATCGCGTTGGCTACGTTGGCGACGACGAGCGCGACCATTACCGGCCGCACGACGGCCATCCCCTGCAGGTAGCGGCGGAAGGCTGCGTACAGGAACAGCGGCAGGGCGCTCCAGGTGACAATCTCGAGATACGGCCCGGTGAGCGCGAGCACGGCGGGATCGAGCCCCCACCGATCCAGCCCTCCGACCGTCGCCGTCAACAGCACCGTCACCGGCAGCGACAGCAGGAGCGCCAGCGCGGTCCCGTGCACGAGCCAGCGATGGCAGTCGTCTAGCCGGCCCGCGCCGTAGGCCT
>DATIEW010000686.1:0-14607 GCA_035455585.1 Vicinamibacterales bacterium
CTCGACAGATGTGGATCGATGCATCGACGGTGCCACACTGACGAGTTCCCATTGCCCATCGCCCATGGCCCATTGCCCATGGCCCATGGCCCATCCCATGCGGGAGGCGGAAGGCGGAATGCTACAGTGCCTGGAAAGACCGTGCTGGTCAGCGACTTCGATTACGAACTGCCGGATGAGCTGGTGGCGCAGGAAGCGGCGCCTCGCGGAGCATCGCGGCTGCTGGTCCTGGATCGCGTGACAGGAAAGACGACACACACTGTCTTCAGCGACCTCGTCTCGTACCTGCGCCCGGGCGATCTGCTGGTTGTCAACGACACGCGAGTCTTCCCGGCCCGGCTGCTCGGCCGCCGCGCCCCGAGCGGCGGCGCGGTCGAGTGTCTGCTCCTCGAACGGATCGAACGTCCCGCGACCGCTGATGCCGGACAGCCCGGCCAGTACTGGATGGCGCTCGTCCATCCCGGCCAGAAGCTCAAGCCCGGCGCGCGGATGCGGTTCGAAGGAACGGCCGGCGCGCTGCTGGCGGGGATACTCGAACGCCGGTTCCATGGCCGTCGGTCGATCAGGCTGTGGGCCGAGTCGGGCAGTGGCACCGTCGAAGATCTGATCGACGCGCTGGGACACGTCCCGCTTCCGCCGTACATCAGGCGCGTCGACACGGAGGCCGATCGCGAACGCTACCAGACCGTGTACGCCAGCCGGCGGGGATCGATTGCCGCTCCCACGGCCGGACTGCACTTCACGCCGGAACTGCTCGAATCGCTCGCGAGACATGGCGTGCAGCGCGTGAACGTCACGCTGCACGTCGGCTACGGCACGTTCAAGCCGGTTCGAAGCGACGTTGTCGAAGAGCACGTCGTGGATCCCGAGTGCTACGACATCGGGGAAGCGGCCGCCCACGCGATCGACGCTGCCAGGAGCGAGGGCCGGCGAGTCGTCGCAGTCGGCACGACCACGACGCGGGCGCTCGAGGACTCGGCCGCCCGGCACGGGGGCAGGGTCGTCGCAGGCCAGGAGACCGCGACGCTCTTCATTCATCCTGGCTTCAGGTTCCAGGTCGTGGACGGCCTGCTGACCAACTTCCACCTGCCGAGATCGTCGCTGCTGATGCTGGTGGCCGCTTTCGCCGGCCGCGAGCGCGTCCTCGCTGCCTATCGTGAGGCTGTCGAGCTGCGCTACGGCTTCTACAGCTACGGCGACGCGATGCTGGTGGTCTGACGGGCTTCAGTCACGGAGGTTCAGTCAGAGCCTGCGCGTGTTCTTCCTCTGCATGATTCGGCGCGTCGCGTGCGTGCCCCGCCGACTCACTCATCAGCTGAGGACCACGCGGCGGGCTAAAGACCTTCGGTCAGGTCCCATTTGATTCGGCGTTCTTGGTTAGCTACGCCGCCTGGCGGGTGAGTTCTGAAAGGGGTCAGCGCCTGCGCATCGTGCAGATCAGACCTCGAACTCTCGAACGTGTTCGACGTGCGCTGCCAGTTCAGGCACCGCACTCAGTGCGGCCTCGAGGCGATCGTCAGCTGTTATCAGACGCGCGTCGAGCCGAACCGCCAGGGCGACGTACATCGCATCATAAACCGGTTGACCGATGGCATTTGCGAGCGCGTGGGCATCTTCCGCGAGCGCTCGACACGAAACAGTCTCGACGGTGACACGCCCGATGTCCGCTACCAGTCGCTGGCCGTCTTCAAGCGTGAGTTCACGCCGCCGAACCTTCTTCCAGATGGTGTTTGCACTCTCTGCAGACAACAGGTCTGGGGCAAAGTAATCGTGTGCCACATCGAGCAAACGCCTGGCGGCGTCGCTGTGAACCTCGGGTACAAACCACTTGACAACGACGCTCGCATCGACGACGAAGACGCTCATCGTGTCTCGCGGTCTTCACGTATCAACGTTACGCTGTCGGTGTGGGTCGAGCCCGCGAGGCGCTTCAGCCATTGTCTGGAGAGGCGCCGGGTCTCTGCTAGCCGTCGCGTGCTCGCAGTACGCAGGGCTTCGTGGATTTCCGCCTGAAGCGATCGACCGTGGGCCTTCGCAGCGGACTTGAGCTGCTTGAGGACCTCATCGTCGAGGTTTCTCACCAGGATATTCGTCACAGCTGCTCCATATTCACTGGTATCACAATGATACCATGAGCCGCAGCTCGCCCTGAGACGCTGCTTCAAAAAGACGGGTCCCGGCCTCGCGATTCAGCTCCCTGCACAGCAGTTCGCGTCGCTCTCGCAAGAATTGCCCTGTGTGTGGACTATCCTTTCGCCATGCCCTTTCCCTATGAGGAATTCGACCTCTCCGGCGTCCGGACGTACCCGCTGGCGTCGCGGGGCAGCAAGTCGCGCGCGGCGGACTTTGCCAAGCCCTATGCGCGCGGCTCGGGCGTGGGCGCGCTGATTGCCTCGCTGCCCGACATCCTCGCCGCCGCCGATTTCAAGGCGGTCGTTGCGGCCGTGCGCACTGCGCAGGCGCACGGCCGCGGACTGCTCTGGGGCCTCGGCGCGCACGTGATCAAGACCGGGCTGTCGCCCGTGATCATCGATCTGATGGAACGGGGCTTCGTGTCGGCGGTTGCCACCAACGGCGCCGGCGTCATCCACGACTTCGAGGTGGCGCTGGCGGGCGCGACGTCGGAGGACGTGGACGAGGCACTCGGTCCCGGACGCTTCGGCATGGCGGAGGAGACCGGCCGGGAGCTGAACACGGCGATCAGCGACGGTGTCGCGCGGGGACTCGGGATCGGGCAGGCGGTCGGCCGGCGGCTGCGCGAGCTGGCGCCCGCGCACGAGCACCTCAGCATCCTCGCGGCGGCGGCGCGTCTGGGAATCCCGGCTACCGTTCATGTCGCGATCGGCACGGACGTGATTCACATGCATCCCGCCGCGTCGGGACCGGCGATTGGGGAAGGCAGCCTGAGGGACTTCCGCTACTTCGTGGCCAATGTCGCCAGGCTGGGGCAGGGCGTGTATCTCAACTGCGGTTCCGCGGTCGTCCTGCCGGAGGTCTTTCTCAAGGCGGTGGCCCTCGCGCGCAACCGGGGTGTTCCGCTCGAAGGCCTGACGACGGTGAACCTGGATTTCGTGCGGCTCTACCGGCCGCAGACGAATGTCGTGTCGCGTCCCGTGGCGGGCATCGGGAAGGGCTACACGCTCGTTGGACACCACGAGATCATGATCCCGCTGCTCGCCGCGGCAATCATCGAGCCCGCGGATCCGCCAGCGTCCTGAGGCCCCTGAGCTGGCGGAGCAGGATCTTCAGGTCGTAGAGATACAGCAGTACGCCCGCTGTCACTCCCCACGCGGCGGCGGCCAGGCCCCGCCGCGCCGTCCGGTGGGCCACCACCATCGAACCGATGCGCGCGATGGAGTCGAACCCGTTCGTCCAACACACCATCTCTCGAAACACGCGCCGCGGCCCCGTATAGGAGGTCGTCGTCACGTCGTGGAACATCACGGTTCCACCGTCCACGAGCCGGGGCAGCCAGGCCTCGGCATCCTGCCTCACGGCGGGATACGAGTGATCCCCGTCGATGAAGAGCAGTTCGACGGGATCGTCGAGCACTGCAGCCGCTTCCGTCGAGGTCATGACGAGCGGTTCGACGACGTCCGCAACCCCCGCGCGCCGGAGGTTTGCGGCGAACTCGCGGTAGGTCGTGGCGGTCGGATCCTCGCGCGAGTTCCGGTGGGGATCGATGGCATGCACACGGTGGCCTGCCAGCCGCGCGCCCGATGCCAGCCACGCCGTGGATCGGCCCTTCCACGATCCGATCTCGATGATGGCGCCTTTGCCGGTTGTCGAGGCGGCGGCTTCGAACAGCGCGCGCCCCTGCGCGTCGCTGAGCCACCCTTCGATCGTCGACGCAACCGTGCGTACCCGCTCCGCCTCAGCCTGCAGGTCGACCGGCATGGTGTAGCAAGGGTGCTGAAAAAGCCGCCCGTGTCAACTCGCAATGTCCAATTCCCAACTCCCGAGGTTCCCAGGTGAGCGGCGTGAGTGCCTTGGGAGTTGGCAGTTGGAGATTGGGTGTTGACATGCGGCCGCCCGCAAAATGCCGCTGCTGTGGACCGTAGTACAATACCTGTTTCCGCCGGTGTAGCTCAGCTGGTTAGAGCATGCGGCTCATATCCGCAGTGTCCGGGGTTCAAGTCCCTGCACCGGCACCACTCCAAGGGATAGGGCGTGGAGAAGAAGGATCTCCTTCTGCCTTATCCCATTTCATGTCTGAGAGCGGGTAAGGGGGTCCGGCCGCCTTCGCGCCGGAGGCGCTTCGGCGAGCCTCGCCGAAGCCTTTGGCGGAGGCGGGGGACGAAGTCCCCCGGTGAGGACTGAGAGCGTGTGAACAGATCGCGGGCGGCGGCGAGCGAGCGCCGCGAGCGAGCCACGCGAGCGGAGCGGGGCTAGGGGCCCCACGCGAGCGAGCCGTGTAAGGGGGCCCCGGGGGACGAAGTCCCCCGCTGAGAATCGATGCTGGCTGACCGAGTGCTCCGGACGATTCGGAGACACGGGATGATCTCCGGCGGCAGGCGTGTGCTCGTGGCGCTGTCGGGTGGGCCGGACTCGACGGCTCTGACGCACCTCCTGCTGGAGCTTCAGTCCCGCGGCGAGCTGGTCGTGGCTGGCGCCGCCCATCTCCATCATGGTCTGCGGCCGGCCGCCGACGCCGACGAGCAGTTCTGCAGAGCCGTGGCGGAGGCAGCCGGTCTGACCTGCGTATGCGAGCGTGCCGACATCAGGGCGGCTGCCCGGGAGCAGCGCACGTCGATCGAGGCCGCCGCGCGCGAGGTCCGCTACGTCTTCCTCGAGCGGGCCGCCAGCCGGATCGGCGCGGACGTCGTCGCGACGGGCCATACACGTGACGATCAGGCCGAGACGTTCCTGCTTCGCCTGATCCGCGGTGCCGGGTCCCGCGGCCTCGCCGGGATCTACCCGGTCGCCGGGCGCGTCATCAGGCCGCTCATCGACCTCCGGCGGCACGAGGTGCTCGCGTATCTTCGCGAGGGCGGCCATCGCTACCGCGAGGACGAGAGCAACCTCGATCTGTCGATTCCGCGCAACCGGGTCCGTCACGAGCTCATCCCCTACCTGCAGCGCTCATTCTCGGCCGGAATCGTGGATGTGCTGGCGCGCGAAGCGGACATCGCGAGGGATGACGAGGACCGCCTGCATCATGAAGCAATCGAATTGCTCGAATCGATCGTCTTAAGAAGTGGAGCCGGCGACGGGCGCGGTCCTGAGGATCGGGTCGGGCACGACCTCGACATTGACGCGGACGCGCTCACCCTGCTGCATCCGGCCATCGCGGCTCGCATCGTGCATCATGTGCTGCGGCTGGTCCGTGGCGGCTTCGTCGGCTTCGACCACGTCCAGCGGTTTCTCGACTTCGCGCGGGATCCCGGGCCGACGGGGAAACTGACGGTGGCCGGCCGGCTTGCCGTGCGCCGCGGTTCCAGGATCGCGTTCGAAGGGGCTCGACCGCAGCCGTTTTCGAACTCTTTCAGAGTTTCGCTGTCTATTCCTGGAGAGGCTGTTCTTGCCCCCCAGGGGTGGGTGATCTCGGCCGAGCAGGCAGGGCCGGATCCCGGCGATCGGAACGCCACCGGCAGGCGGGATGGGACGGGGACCCCGCTCACCGTGGCAGTCTCGCGGGAGCGGCTGATCCTGCCGCTGGGCGTGCGCTCGCGCCGGCCAGGGGATCGCTTCGCGCCCCCCGGGTTGGGAGGCAAGCGAAAGAAGCTGCAGGACTTCTTCGTCGACCGCAAGGTGCCCCGGGAGGCCCGCGACTCGGTGCCGCTCGTGGTCGACGGAGAGGACAGAATCGTGTGGATCGTGGGGCACGGGGTGGCCGAGGATTTTCGCGTCACGGCTCCCGCGCAAGGCGTGATACTCTTGAAAGCAAGGCATTTAGGAGGCGAAGGTTGAACTCGACCCTCAAGAGCTTACTGTTCTGGATGGTCCTCGTCGTCGTCGGGGTCCTGATCTGGAATTTCTCGCAGGCAATCCGGCCCGGTCCTTCGCCCATGGACTTCACCGAGTTCCTCCAGCGGGTATCCAAGAAGGAGGTCCAACGGGTCGAGATCACGGGCAACGAGATCAGGGGGACGCTCATTGGCGCCACCGGCAGCGCCAGCGAGGAGTTCCGCACCTACGCCCCCTCGCAGTACGACGGGCTTGGCAACATGCTGGCCGAAAACGGGGTCACGATCAGCGCCAAGCCTGAGGCCGCGAGCCCGTGGACCGCGCTCCTCTATTCCTGGGCGCCGATCCTGCTGATGATCGGCTTCTGGATCTTCATCATGCGGCAGATGCAGAGCGGCGGGAACAAGGCCCTGTCGTTCGGCAAGAGCCGCGCGAAGCTGTCGTCCAGCTCCCAGAAGAAGGTCACCTTCAAGGACGTCTCCGGCGTCGACGAGGCCAAGGAGGAGCTCCAGGAGATCATCGAGTTCCTCAAGGAGCCGCAGAAGTTCCAGAAGCTCGGCGGGCGCATCCCCAAGGGGGTCCTGCTGATGGGGCCCCCGGGCACGGGGAAGACGCTGCTGGCGCGGGCGGTGGCCGGCGAAGCCAACGTTCCGTTCTTCTCCATCAGCGGCTCCGATTTCGTCGAGATGTTCGTCGGCGTCGGCGCCTCGCGCGTCCGCGATCTGTTCGAGCAGGGCAAGAAGAACGCGCCCTGCATCGTTTTCATCGACGAGATCGACGCGGTCGGCCGGCATCGCGGGGCCGGTCTGGGCGGCGGGCACGACGAGCGGGAGCAGACGCTCAACCAGTTGCTGGTCGAGATGGACGGCTTCGAGTCCAACGAGGGCGTGATCCTCGTGGCCGCCACGAACCGCCCGGACGTCCTCGATCCGGCGCTGCTGCGTCCGGGCCGCTTCGACCGCCGCATCGTGGTCAACCGGCCCGACGTCAAGGGGCGCGAGGGCATCCTCGCGGTGCACACCAAGAAGATCCCGCTCGCCGACGATGTGAACATCCACGTGCTGGCGCGCGGAACGTCCGGCTTCTCGGGCGCCGATCTCGCGAACCTGGTCAACGAGGCGGCGCTCAACGCCGCGCGGTACAACCAGAAGGTCGTCCGGATGCTCGACTTCGAGTTCGCGAAGGACAAGGTCCTGATGGGCTCGGAGCGCCGGTCGATGATCATCAACGACGAGGAGAAGAAGGTCACGGCCGTGCACGAAGGGGGGCATGCCCTGCTCGCGGTGCTGCTTCCCAACGCCGATCCGGTGCACAAGGTCACGATCATCCCGCGCGGCATGGCGCTGGGCGTCACGATGCAGCTTCCGGTGGACGACAAGCACAACTACACGCGGGAGTACCTGAACGACTGGATTGCGATCCTGCTGGGCGGGCGGATCGCGGAGGAGGTCACGTTCGGCAGCATCACGACCGGCGCCGGGAACGACCTCGAGCGATCGACCGAAATGGCGCGCAAGATGGTCTGCGAGTACGGCATGAGCGACGAGATGGGTCCGCTGACCTTCGGCAAGAAGGAGGAGCAGATCTTCCTCGGCCGGGAGATCGCGCAGCACCAGGATTACAGCGAGGACACCGCCCTCCGAATCGACCAGGAGATCAAGCGGATCGTCCTTGATAACTACGCGCGTGCGCGCAGCCAGGTCGAGTCGCACCGCGATGCGCTCAACCGGATCGCCGAGGCGCTGCTGGTGCGCGAGGTCCTAGACGCCGAGCAGGTGCGGAGGATCGTGGCGGGCCAGCCGATCGAGGACCCCGCGCCGGCCGCCGCCAGGCCGGCTGAGGATGGATCGAAGCGTCCAGCCAAGGAACGCCCGTCGATCGTCGCGCCGATTCCGCCGCTCAACAAGCCCGTGCCTCAGGAGTAGACAAGGAAGAAGGAAGAAGGAAAAAGGAATAAGGGATAATGAGCACCTTGTTCCTTCTTCCTTCTTCCTTGTTCCTTCCTTGAGAGCCCCCTACACCGTCCGACTTCCCGGCTCGCGGACGCTCCGCTTCGGCGAGCGAACGCTGGTCATGGGGATCCTCAACATCACGCCGGACTCATTCTCTGACGGAGGTCTCCGACTCGATCCCGACCGTGCGGTGGCCGACGGTCTTCAGATGATCGCCGATGGCGCGGACATCCTGGACGTCGGCGGCGAGTCGACGCGTCCGGGCGCCGAGCCGTTGCCGGCGGACGAGGAGATGCGGCGCGTCCTGCCCGTCGTCGAGCGTCTGGCGGCGGACGGCCGCGTTCCGATCTCGATCGACACCTACAAGGCGGTCGTCGCGCGCGAGGCCGTGGCCCGCGGCGCGTCCCTCATCAACGACATCAGCGGCCTTCAGTACGAGCCCGAGCTGGGCCGGGTGGCGGCCGAAACCGGTGCCGCTCTGGTTCTCATGCACACGCGCGGCCGCTCGCAGACGATGTACGAGTACGCGGTGTACGGAGATGTGGCATCTGAGGTGGCCGCCGAACTGGAGGAGGCGATCGGTCGTGCTCTGGCGGCCGGTGTCGCGCGGGACGCGATCATTGTCGATCCGGGCTTCGGCTTCGCGAAGCGGGCGCACCACAGCTTCGATCTGCTCGCCAGGCTGGACTTTCTGGCGAAGCTCGATCGCCCGATCCTCGCGGGCCCGTCTCGGAAATCATTCCTCAAGGATGCGCTCGGCGAGCGGATGCCGCGCGACCGCGAATGGGGCACCGCCGCGGCCGTGACCGCCAGCGTCCTGCTCGGCGCCCACGCCGTGCGCGTGCACGGCGTGCGGGAGATGGTCGACGTCGTGCGAGTGGCGGATAGGGTGCGGGGACTGGCAAGGAAGAAGGAATAAGGAAGAAGGAAGAAGGAGTGGACGACAACGGCGATGAGCGAACCGGAATCCTCCGTCGCGCTGGCGGCGATGCTGCCGGATCTGCCGCAGTGGGTCGAGACGCGCGGCATGCTCCTGTCCGGACGCGCGCAGATTCTGGGGTTCGAGTCCCGCGAGGCGTTCGTCGCCCGGGTTCTGCACGGAGCGCTGTCGGTCGTCTCCGTGGTCGGGACGCCCCGTGCGGACGCGATTCAGGAGGCGGTTGCGGGCTGCACGCCGATGACCCCGGTGATCGCCCAGGCTGGCAACGCGCCGCACGTTGGCGCGGCGCTGCCGCAGTGGTCCGGCGAGCGCGCCATCGTCCACGCGTTGCCGCCGCACGCCGTCATGCCACCGGGTCCTGCTGACACGGTCATCCGTATCCTGTCCCACCGCGAGATCGGGCGCCTCGCGCACGTGCCGCCGGGGCTTCGACACGAGCTGACCCATGCACTCGATCTGACGCCGGTTGCGGCGGTATTCGTCGAGGATACCCCCGTGTCGTTCTGTTATCCGTGCTGGAGGACGGAGACGCTCTGGGACGTGTCGGTCGACACGCTCGAGGAGTACCGCGGACGCCGGCTCGCGGCAGCCGCGTTTGATTTCATGTACCGGGAAATGCAGGCCACCGGACGCCAGCCGGTCTGGGGCGCGATGGAATCGAACACCGCGTCCCTCAGGCTCGCAGCGAGGATCGGATTCGTGGCTGTCACCGAGATCGTCGTCTTTTCGAAGGGCCACTGGGCGTTCCTGAGCGCCGGCTTTCAGGGCGAGTCGCCGGACGTTCCGAAAGGCTGAGGCGTCCGGCAGTCCTGTTGATAAGCTAGCGGGGCATGGGTGAGTACCTCAGCAGCCTCGTTCGCTACCGGCCGCCGGTCGGGTGGTGGGACCTGCTGGACATCGCGATCGTCTCGATCCTGATCTACGAGTTCCTCAAGCTGATCAGGGGGACGCGCGCCGTCCAGATGGCCGTCGGGACGATGCTCGTCATGGGCCTGTTCTACGTCTCGAGGCTGGCGCCGCTCCAGACGCTGAACTGGCTCATCCGCAATCTGCTCGTTTACGTGGCCTTTGCGGCGATCGTCATCTTTCAATCCGACATCCGCCGCGCGCTCGCACACCTGGGACAGGCTCCGTTCTTTCGGTACTTCAGCCGCCAGGACGCCGCCGACGAGACGATCGAGGAGATTGTCGTGGCGGCGGCGATGCTGTCGTCGCAGAGGACCGGGGCGATCATTGCCGTCGAGCAGGAGATCGGCCTGCGGAACTACATCGAGAGCGGTATCCCGCTCGACGCCGAGCTGACCTACGATCTGCTGGTGACGATCTTCCAGGTGAAGTCGCCGCTGCACGACGGCGCGGTCATCATCCAGGAGGACCGTGTGGCGGCGGCGGGCTGCTTCCTGCCGCTGACCGTCAACCCGCGTGTCGGCCGGGAACTCGGCACGCGGCACCGCGCCGCGATCGGGCTCACGGAGGAGAGCGATGCGGTAGCGGTGGTCGTGTCGGAGGAGACCGGACAGGTTGCGCTGGCGCAGGATGGCCGGATCGAGCGCGGGTTGACCTCGGACGCGCTGCGCGAGCGGCTGCGGACGGTCCTGGTGCATCGGCGCCCCGCGATCAGGCGCAGCCGGTCTTCGGGATACGACGTGTGAAGCTGTATCACCCGTTCCGCCACCTGGGGCTGAAGGTGCTCGCCATCACGCTGGCGGCGCTGCTCTGGCTGACCGTCGCCGGCGAGCACGTCGTCGAGCGCGCGATACGCGTGCCGCTCGAGATCCGGAACAAGCCGGCGCAGCTCGAGATCCTCGGCGACCCGCCGGCGGCTGTCGACGTACGGCTCAGCGGATCGTCAGCCCTGCTCAGCCGGCTGGAGCCCGGCCAGGTCGTCGTGGTGGTGGATCTGTCGGGGGCCAGACCGGGGTCGCGGCTGTTTCATCTGCGCACCGAAGAAGTGCGCGCACCCTACGGCATCACGGTCGAACACGTGAGCCCTCCGACGCTGTCGCTCGATCTCGAGCAAGCCTCCACGCGCACGGTGCCGATCATGCCGGCCGTCGAAGGGGAGCCGGCGCCTGGCTACGTCATCGGGCAGATCACGTCGGAGCCGTCGACCGTCCAGGTGGTCGGGCCCCAGAGCCGGGTGCGCGAGCTTCAGGAGGCGACGACCGAGCCGGTGTCGATCGAGGGCCGGCGCGAGCGCGTGCGCGACGTCGTGACGGTCGGCGTGGCCGACTCGACTCTCCGCCTGGTCCAGCCGCAGAGCGCGACGGTGGTCGTGGATGTGCTGCCGGCGCCGGTCGAGCGGAAGGTCGAGAACGTTCCAATCCGGTGGCGGAATCTCGGGCAGGGTCACCGCGCGAAGGTCGCTCCGTCGCGCGCACAGGTGATGATCCGCGGCGGACAGCAGGTGATCGAGTCGATTCGTCCCGCGGATATCGACGCCTTCGTCGATCTTGCCGGCCTGGGAGCCGGCCGGTACAATCTTCGCGTCCAGGTCGATCCTCCCTCCGCGTTCGGCATCGGCAGCGTGACCCCGCAAGTCGTCGAGGTCGTGATTCGATAATGTCCCGGCATCTGTTCGGCACCGACGGTGTGCGCGGCAAGGCTGGCGATCCGCCGCTCGATCGACGGACGGTGGCGCGGCTCGGCGCCGCGCTGGTTCGCGCGATGGACGGAAGCGGCCAGCCGCGCCGCTTCCTGGTCGGGCGCGATACTCGCGAGTCCGGCGAGTGGATCGAGACCGAGCTGGCGCGCGGCGTCTGCGCGGCGGGCGCTACCGTGACGAGCGCCGGGGTGCTGCCCACGCCCGCGGTGGCATACGTGACGCGGGAGATGGCCTTCGACGCGGGTGTGGTGATATCGGCGTCGCACAACCCGTTCGAGGACAACGGCATCAAGATCTTCTCGGGCCGCGGGGAGAAGTTCAGCGGGGAGCTCGAGCGCGAGATCGAAGCCATCGTCGCGAGAGACGACTGGGCCGTTTCGGCTTCGGCCGAGGCTGGCATCGCGCGCGCGGACGTGATGGACGCGTACCTCGCGCACGCACGGCGGGCGCTGCCGGACCCCGAGAAGCTGGGCGACGTGTCGCTGGCAATCGATGCGGCGAACGGCGCGACGGCCGTCGCGGCTCCCCGCCTCTTCCGCGAGCTGGGCTTCACGCTGCACCTGCTGGGAGCCTCGCCCGACGGAAGGAACATCAATCTCGGATGCGGGTCGACGCACCCGGAATCGCTCATCGCGCTTGTCCGGCAGCGGGGCTGCCGGCTGGGCGTGGCGTTCGACGGCGACGGCGATCGGGCCATCTTCGTCGACCGGGACGGGCGCCTGGTGGACGGGGACGCCGTTCTCCTCATGTGCGCGCGCCATATGAGAGCGACGGGGCGGCTCGCGGGCGATGCGGTCGTCGCGACCGTGATGAGCAACATCGGCCTGGAGATCGCGCTGCGGGAAAGCGGCATCGCCCTGATCAGGTGCCCCGTGGGGGACAAGTACGTGATGGAGGAGATGCTCAGGCGAGGACTTTCGCTCGGCGGGGAACAGTCCGGCCACGTGATTTTTTCCGACCACCTCTACACCGGTGACGGCATCGCCACGGCGCTCAACGTCCTCCGCGTCATGGCGGAGACGGGTCGGGAGCTGGCCGACCTCGCATCGGAACTGGTCACCTATCCGCAGGTTCTCGTCAACGTTCGTGTCCGCGAGAAGAAGGACCTGCGGTCGATGCCCTCCGTGGCAGCCGCCATCGACCGCGTGGAGCAGCGGCTGGCCGGCCAGGGGCGGCTGCTCGTCCGGTACTCGGGCACCGAGCCGCTGCTCCGGGTGATGCTCGAGGGGCGGGACCAGCAGGAAATCCAGGGCTGGGCGGGCGAAATCGCCGGCGCGGTCAGGGAACATCTGGGGTGACGCCGAACGTGCCCGGCACGGGTCCGAGACTCAGCGTCAACGTCAACAAGGTCGCGACGCTGCGCAACTCCCGCGGCGGGACGGTGCCCAGCGTCCTCCATGCCGTGCGGACCATCGTCGAGAGCGGCGCGCCGGGAATCACGGTGCACCCGCGCGCCGACGCGCGGCACATCACCCCCCGGGACGTCCGCGAGATCGCCGCCGAATTGCGCAGCCGCTACCCTGAGGTCGAATACAACATCGAGGGAGACCCGAGGCCAGGCCTGCTCGAGATGGTCCTCGAGGTCCGGCCCCATCAGTGCACGCTCGTGCCGGTCCGCCCCGGCGAGCTCACGAGCCAGGCGGGATGGCAGCCGGACACGCCCGTGGAGGCGATGCGCGGCACCGTCGCGGCGCTGCGGGACGCGGGCATCCGCGTCAGCCTGTTCGTCGATCCCGATCCCGGCGCGATTCGGTGGGCCGCCGCGATCGGCAGCGATCGCATCGAGCTGTATACCGAACCGTTCGCGCGCTCCTTCGATGCCGGCGAGGGGAAAGGGCGCGAGAGCTTCGAGGTCTACGCGGCTGCCGCCCGGCTCGCTCACGACGCCGGCCTGGGCGTCAACGCCGGCCACGATCTCGATCTCCGGAATCTGACGCTGTTCCGGTCGCTGCCCCACCTCGCCGAAGTCTCGATCGGCCATGCCCTGATCAGCCACGCGCTCTTCGTCGGGCTCGACCGCTCGGTGCGGGACTACCTGGCAGCGCTCGCGGAAGCCGGACGCTAGCAGCTGGAGAGCCGTGTCAACGCCCAATCTCCAACTCCCAACTCCCAAGGCACCCAGACCCGTCTCGTCCGGGAGGCTCGGGAGTTGGGAGTTGGACCATTGGGAGTTGACACCCGCCTTTTTGCAGAGAGCCGTGTCAACGCCCAATCTCCAACTCCCAACTTCCAAGACGCCCGGACCCGTCTCGTCCGGGAAGCTTGGGAGTTGGGAATTGGACCCTTGGGAGTTGACACCTGTTGCCCGGCGATCCGCCTCTCCTCCCGCAACCGGCGGCGCGCGGCGGATCCCGTTGGCGGCGTGCCTGATCGTCCTGGCGGTTGCGGCAGGCGCCGCGCTGGCTGCGGCGGCGCCCCTAGCAGCCCGTGGTGAAACCCCGGTTGCATTCGGCCGGCGATGCATCCCCGCCGGCTGCGTTGCTCCTTCCCCAAATACTCCCGGTATTCTCGGTCGTGGCGCCCTGCCGGCGGGGCGCCTCGCCGCCCTCGGTGCGACGCCGGCGTCTCACCACGGGCTGCTAGCGCGTGCCGAACGCGTGGTGATCCGGACCGAGGACGGCGTCACGCTGGCGGGGACGTGGTACGAGCCGGCCGCCCGACCGGCGCCCGCCGTTGTCCTGGTGCACATGCTGCTGCGATCCCGGCGCGACTGGGACCTGGTGGCCGCGCGCCTCGCTCAGGAAGGCATCGGCGCGCTCGCCATCGACCTGCGAGGCCAGGGCGATTCCCTGGGAAGCGCGCAGGACTACTCCGCCATGGTGGCCGACGTGCGGGCGGCCAGACGGTTCCTGCTTTCGCGGGCTGCCGTCTCGCAGGGGAGGGTCGGGCTGGGAGGCGCGTCGCTCGGCGCGAGCCTGGTTCTGCTGGCTGCCGCCGACGACCCGACGGTCTCGAGCGTGGCGATGCTCTCCCCGGCCCTCGATTACCGCGGCGTCCGCATCGAAGCGGCCGCCCGCAAGTACGGGACCCGCCAGCTGCTGCTCGTCGCCGGCGACGACGATCCATATGCCCTGCGCTCGGCGCGTGAGCTGCAGGGCGCGGCCAGCGCGACGCGCCAGCTGCTCGTGCTCAGCCACGCGGGACACGGGACGATGATGCTCCTGAGAGAACCCGGCTTGACGGCAGCGCTGGTGGACTGGTTC
>DATIEW010000687.1:0-2759 GCA_035455585.1 Vicinamibacterales bacterium
TGGAGTTGGGAATTGGAAGTTGGCGTTTAGCGCAGAGCGGCCCGGCGGCCGTTTTGTGTCTGCTCCTTCGGCTTCGACACTCGATCGTCTGCCTGCTGCCCTCCGATCACGATTCGAAGGACCGCCCGCCCGACCTGGACCTCGTCGCCCGAGCAGACGCGCACGCCGCGGGGATCCCGCGGCGGCACGCGGATCGACTCGCCCTGCCGCACGATCGCCGTCCCGTTGCTGCTGCCATCGTCGAACAGCCGGTACTCGCGGGAGCGAGGGTCGAACTCGAGGTGCGCGTGCGCCCGGCCCACCGTTTCCGTGACCCCGTCAACCGTATCCAGGAACGCAACCCGATTGCGCCGCATGCGTCCATCGCCGCCCGTCACGGCGGCCGTCCGGCCGATCGCTATCATCCTGTCGGCGAAACTGTACGCCCGGCGCGAGGCCGCGCCCTTGACGATCGTGATGTGGACGGCCGAGGGGCTCGTCGAATCGCCGGCCGGGAGCGCGTGCGACTGCTGGTACTCGACGCTGAACAGCCGGTCGGGTGGCCAGTCCGCCGGCGCCTTCCGGAGCACGACGACCCTCGCGTCGAGCATCTTCGGCGGTTCGCATCGCAGCTCGGCGAGGCGCTCACGTATCCGGCCCTCGAGCCCCGCGAAGGCAGCCTCGACGGCTGCCCGGTCCGCAGCGGTCGATCGGACCCGGACGACGAGGCGGGCGTAGGGGAAGAGGCGGCAGCCGCGGCCGGAGGGCTGCACCCTGCGTTCGATGTCGTCGAGGACCGCCTGGCAGATGTCGAGCGGCGTCGCGTCGGGTTCGAGCGGGCTGTCGAACAACCGCCTGATGCGCGACTGCACGTCCCTGCCGATCCGAACGAGCCGTGTTCTCACTTTCCGTCTCCTGACGAGACCGGGGGGCTTCGCCCCGCCGGACCCCCCATCGCCGTCGCTCGCGGGGCCCCATTTCGCCCCGCTCCGCTCCGGCGGGGCGCGCCTTTGGCGCGCCTACCTTGTTGTGCGCCGCCGCAAGGGTACGAGATTCACGTCGCGAGGTGCATAACGACTAGAACAGTCCCAGCTCGCGCGCCGCAGTCACGATGCTGCCGGCGACCGGCGCCGCAGCCCGCGCCCCATACCCTGCGTTCTCCACGATCACCGCGAACGCCAGCTGGCGCGGACCCCCGTACGGAGCGAAGCCTACGAACCAGGAGTGCGACGGTGCGCCGGCGACCTGAGCCGTGCCGGTCTTGCCCGCAATCGGCGTGGGGTTCGCGACGAGCGCCCGGACGCTCCCGGCGATGACGGCTTCCCGCATGTAGCGTCCGAGCAGCAGCGCGTCGGCCTCCGAAAGGAAGCGATGGGGGTGTTCGTCGGTCAGATCGGGGGCCGCGAACCACTGGACGGGCACGACGAGGCCGCGCGCGGCAATGGCAGCCGCCATGCGCGCCATCTTCAACGGCGATGCGAGCACGTCTCCCTGACCGTAGCCGGCGTGCGGCAGCGTGCGCCTGAGCGACGCGGCAGTCGCCGGCCTGGCGGCGTCGATCTGGAACACCGCCGCGGCGTCGAGGATGGGCTGCGGGCCCAGACGAAGCGCCAGCTGCGCGAAGTAGGCGTTGCAGGACGAGACGAGGCCGCGATGGAGGTCGACCGAGCCGTGCGGCGACGAGTCGCGCTGGTCGTCGCGGATCGGTCGGGACCAGCCATGGACGAAGTTGCCAACCCGGCCACCCGGAAGCCGCACGCACTGGAACGTGCTCGACTCGGGCGAGCCTGGCGACCTGAGGGCCGCACCCGCCACGAGCAGCTTGAACGTCGATCCCGGCGGGTAGAGCCCGTACCGGGCGCGATCGAGCGTCGCGTCGTCGCTCGCACCTGCGGCCGGACCGCCCCCGCTCATCTCGGGCCAGGGATAGCTGACCGATGCCAGCACCTCGCCCGTGTCCACGTCGAGGACGACCGCCGCGCCGCGGGCGTGTCCACCGTTCTCGATCCCGTCTCGAAGCACGGTCGCGACGCGCGATTGGAGCCGCGCATCGATCGAGGAACGCACATCACGATTCCGGTTCAGCAGCGCCGCGACAGCCGGGTGGGTCGGGTCGTCGCGATGCCGGGCAAGAGGCAGCAGCTCGCGATAGTCGCGTCTGATCGTGCGCTGGCTCGCCCCGGTCCGCGGGTCGATCACCTCGACGACCCGTTGCCGGTCGTTGTAGCCTCTCAGCCGCGCGTCGCTGTCCCGCTCGAGGTACGACGAGTTGCGCGCGCCCCAGTTCGTCTGCCGGGCCCAGTCTCCAATGACGCTGAAGCCGGCTCCGCCGAGCGGATAACAGCGCGGATCGGCTGCGGCACAGGTTCGTGCGGACACAATCCCGCTGCTGCGATACGACTCGACGCTGGTCTTGATCAGATGAGGTGCGCTCGTGGCGAGCGGCAGGCCATTGCGATCGAAGATCGTGCCCCGCGGGATGAGGCTCGAGGCTGCGAGCAGCCGCGGGTTGTACTCGAAACGGATATGCCCGTCCGCCTGCTCGCTCAGGCTCGGCGCAACGGCGAACTGGTCTGCCTTGACCACCTGCACCCACGCGGCGCGCGACCAGACCGCGACGGCGGCCAGCGCCAGCACGGCGGCCAGATTCCTGAGCGGTACGCGGAGGTGCGCCCGGACCGGGCCCTGCCGCCGCGCGATGCCCAGCACGACGCCGATGGCGAGGCAGTTGGCCAGCATCGACGATCGGCCGTAGCTGAGAAATGGCGTCACCACGCCCG
>DATIEW010000688.1:0-2066 GCA_035455585.1 Vicinamibacterales bacterium
GTTGAACGATGCGCTGAAACTCGGGGCGGCAGCGGTCGTGCTGAAGGAGACCGAGTCGCGCCTGCTGATCGAGTGCATCCGCGCCGTGCACGCCGGGCTGCCCTGGACGGCCCCCGGACCTGTTTCGCCGGGTGCGGGTCCGCCCTCGTCGGGATCAATTGATGAGCTTTCCGGGCGTCTGACGACGAGAGAGCGGGAGATTGTACGGATGGCTGCGGGGGGCCTGCGGAACCGGGACATCGCCGAACGCCTGTTCATCACCGAAGGGACGGTCAAGCTGCATCTTCACAACATCTACCAGAAGCTCGGAGTGAACGGCCGCCCGGAGCTGATCCGCCTGGCCAGCCGGGTCGGGCTGGTCTGAAACTCGTCCGTAAGCTACTGGGAACAAATGGCTTGGATGGTGAGGGCAGAATATATCGCTTGATATATGGCCACGACGTGATCGGTCCAGTACCTTGGATGCAGGTTTTTGACGCAGGTCTTCAGCAGGTTCCTCGCGTCGCAGCCTTTTGCCTGACGAGCCCTGGCTTCTCCCTCCGGGGCTCTTTTTTTTGCCTCGATCTCACCCGACCAGCCGCGCCGTCCGCATCGCGGAGACGAACTCCCGATAGAAGCCTTCTTCCCCTTCGGCCGGGGCGTAGGCATACACGCTCGCCAGCGCGCCGTCCTGTTCCGGGCCGAGTGCCCGAAGCGGCTCGATCGTCAGCAGGACCTCCTCCGGCAGGCGCGGGAACGCCTCGCGAAACGGGTCCGCCCACAGCGTCTCCACGAGGAGGACGGGATTCGGCTGCCGTCCGAGGAGGATGCGGTGCGCGGCGGCGTTGCTGCGTGGCTTGTCCACGCTGGGAGCGTCGATCGCCAGCACGCGGAGCGAGGAGCAGGCGGCCAGTCGGCTCGCGGCATCGGGACGCACGTCCGGATAGTGCTCGTCCGCGGTGTCGCGCATCGGATACCCGGCCTCGTACAGCGCACTGAACCCGGTGACGAGGAACACGGCGTCGAAGCCGGAGAGGTCGGCGGGAAGGTCTTCGGGCGCGATCTCCGAGTGGTAGTCGATGCCCGCCACGGTCTCACGCCGCGCGGCGCCGTGCGTCAGATCGACGACGCGCGTGCGAAGGGCGAGATAGGTGCGAGGGTCCACCTGGCGGAACGTCGCCCCCTGCGGCAGGAGGTGAAACGGCGCGTCCACGTGCGACCACGTGTGATTGGAGACGCCGACCCGCTCCCCTGAGGGCGTCACACCCGTGACGCCCCACATCTGCCACTCGTTCGCCGAGTCCCTCGACAGAATGGGGCGCCGCTCGATCCTCGGCGCCTGCGGAACGTGGATGTAGTCGGGCGGCGAGAGATCGATGCGGACGAGGCGCGCGCGCGGCTCCATGGCGTCAAGGCTCCACGATACGGCCGCTCCGGGCGCTCGCATAGATCGCCTCGGCCACGGCGAGGCTCCGGCGCCCTTCGGCGCCGCTGCAGCACGGCTCGCGATCCTCGCGGATCGCGTGGACGAAATCCTCGATCAGCCGCTGGTGTCCACGGCCGTCCGACACGACGGGTGACGACGCGCTCGCGTTGCGGTCGCCGGCCGCGTTCATCGCCGGCTCCTCGTACGGCTCCCTGGTGTCGGCGGCGATCACGCGATCGTGCTCGAGCACCACGGTGCCGGCAGTCGTCGTCAGCTCGACGCGGCGTGGATAGCCAGGGTACGCAGCGGTCGTGGCCATGAACGTCGCGACCGCGCCGCCGTCGAATTCGAGCCACGCGACGGCCGTGTCCTCCACTTCGATGTCGTGGAGCTGCGTCGCGGTGATGGCGGAGACCCGCCGCACACGCCCGAGCAGCCAGATCAGCAGATCGACCGTGTGGATCCCCTGATTCATCAGCGCACCGCCGCCATCGAGGGCCCACGTGCCGCGCCAGCGCGAGCTCCGGTAGTACTCGGGAGGACGATACCAGGGCACGCGGGCGGACGCGAGCAGCGGCCGGCCCAGGCGGCCGCCGGCAAGCGCCTGCCGCAGCCTCACGAACGACGGCTGACCGCGATCCTGGAACAGGACGCCGAGCTT
>DATIEW010000689.1:0-2304 GCA_035455585.1 Vicinamibacterales bacterium
CCATCGACGTGCCCGCAGGCTCAGTGTTCGCGAGCGCGGCCGACGTCGCGAAGGCCCTCGGGACTGCGGTCGCGTTCAAGTACCTCCAGCAGGTCTACGATGCCCTGCCGCCGCTCATCGCGCACGCGGTCACGATCAACCTCGCAGCCGGCATCCACCGCCCGCACCCGACGAACCCTGGCGGCGGCACGCTGGCGGCGTGGTCGTTCAACTCCAAGACCGTCTCTCCGGTCGGTAGCCTCTCGTTCGTCGGCGCGGCGCCGTCCCTGTGGACGCCCAAGCCGTTCGTCCCCACCGCCATCGCGATCACCGGCACGCAAGTCGCCAGCGGCGACCCCTGGGTCGACGTCGGCGGCACCCCCTTCACGGTGCCCGCGTGGGCCGCGACGACAGCCTACGTGGTCGGCGATCGCGTGCTTAACAACGGCAACACTTATATCTGCCGAGTCGCTGGTACGTCCGCCGGCGCTGGCGGCCCGAGCGGCTCGGCGAGCAACATCCTCGACGGGACCGTGCGCTGGGATTTCGTCACGACCGGGACAGCGTACCTCAAAGGCCACTGGGCGGTGTTCAACACCGGGCAGGCCGCGGTCATCCACGACAACACCGCGAGCCGCATCTTCTGCACCGACTTCCTCTCGCCGACGCCGACCTCGATCCTGTTCATCGCGCGGCCGAGCACGATCCTACGCAACTCGCTGAACGACACGACCGGCTTCGGGAGCTTCACGTCGATCCAAGAGGCGACCAACAACGAGATCGGCATCGGACTCGGCAACCGCATCAACTGGCAGGACATCGCGCACGATCCCTTCATCCTGAGCTCCAACGCCTTCGTCCACAGCTCGGGCTCGTGGCGCCCGACGCGCTTCCTGCACGACGCCGAGACGATCCATTATCTGCTCCCTGGCTCGGGCGCCGACGGGAACCAAATCTCGTGCGTGGGTGCTGGCCGCGCGAGTGTTGCAGCCACGTCCTTCATATTCGCCTCGCGCGCGATCGGCGGCGGGCCAGACCTCTTGCTCTCCGCCGACGGGCCGTGGAGCTTCACGGGCTGCTACTTCGAGAACAGCGAGGACGGGTTCAGCTTTCGCGGCCCAGCCGGCTCGGGCACATTCCAGTCGAGCGTGTTCCGTAGCATCGGCTTCTTCGGCGGCACCAACATTTTCGCCGGTATGAACGTCGACGGCTACGGTGCGCGCGTGAGCTTCCTGGATCAGTTCCAGGGCGGCAAGTTCTGCGAGTTTCGCGATCACAAGGCCTCGATGCCGCCGCTCCGATTCAGCCTCGGCGGCACGACTCGCTCCGATAATCAGCACGTCATCTTCAAGAACAACCTCGCCGCGTGTGTCGTCGTGGGGCCGAGCGGCGTGCTTGACGTCTCGGCCAGCGGCGCGTCGCTGGGTTTCAACAACGGCACGGGCAACGGCGACGTCGGGATCGACATTCAGGGGCCGGGCGCGGTCGTATCGCTGAACACCGGAACGAACGTCACAGGCGCTAACGGCGACGTGAAGCTCGCCGGCGTGACGCAGACCTACGCCTCGATCCCTGCCACGGGCTCGGGCAACGCGAACGCCGCTAGCGCGGTTCGGAGGGCGTGATGCCAGACCTCGGGGAATACGTCGTCAAGTGCATCAAGCCGGGCGGAGACACGCTCTCGACCTACGGTGACTTCGCGGCGACGCAGGACCAGTCGATCGACCTCCTGGCCGACAGCACGCCCGACAGCCTTCGAGCTGGCTCGTATTGGACAGCGCAGACCATGTGCGAGGACCCAGGGTTCGAGCTCGCGCAGAAGATCGCCGCCGGCACGTGGCAGGTCGTGTCGAAGCGGCAGCCGCTCGAGCCAGCCTGACCTTGTGGCGCGCGGCGGCTCGCCGTAGAGTCGTCGCATGCGGATCTTCATCGACCCAGGCCACGGCGGGGCAGACCCCGGCGTCGTCCATCAGCCCGTCGTCGAGAAGGACTTGAATCTCACGGTGGCGCAGCTCGTGCGCGCCCGTCTCGAGAACGCCGGCCACGACGTAGCGATGGCGCGGGACACCGACGTCGCCCTCAAGCTCTCGGAGCGCGGCGCCCTGTCGGCGAAGTTCCAGGCAGACCTCGTCATCTCCATCCACACGAACGCGAACCAGAGCCCGGACCCGAAGGGGCTGATGACGTTCTACTGGCCCGGCAACGAGAAGGGCCAGCGCGTCGCGGAGTCGATCGCGGCCGCGTGCCCGGAGCCGCTGCGCCGCCGACAGATGGCCTATGCCGCTACGAAGGAGGGCTGGCCGCGCGTGCGCAACGTCCTGACGG
>DATIEW010000690.1:0-8231 GCA_035455585.1 Vicinamibacterales bacterium
AAGTTCACGGCCCGGCATCCAAACCTGATCGCGCTCGAGGTCTCGAGCTTCAAGTGCGGGCACGACGCGCCGATCTACAGCGTCGTGCAGGACATCGTGGAGCGTTCCGGCACGCCGTATTTCGCGTTCAAGGATCTCGACGAGAATCGGGCGGCGGGGGCGATTGCCATCCGGGTCGAGACGATGGATTACTTCCTGCGGCGGTACCTGGAGGGAGCGGAGGGGTCGGAAGGCACGGAGGTTCACACGAAGGAACGGAGTGAACGAAGGACGAACGAAGGGTGCGCGGGCGCCACCCGGGGGAACGCAGGTGTGGGACCGTCAGGTCCTTCGTTCGGCCTCCGTTGCCTTCGCTTCTTCGTGTGAACTTCCGTGCCCTTCGTCCCCTCCGGGACTTCCGAGCCAACGCCCGGGCGCCACGTTCCGTCTAAGCTGGGCGGAGCGTGTTGTAATGCCCCGGATCGTCCTCGACTATCGGCATGCCCTGCGAGCGCTCAGGCATTCGCCGCTCGTCAGCGTGCTCGCCATCGTTGCCTTCGCCCTCGGCATCGGCGTGACGACGACCGTCTTCAGCATCTTCCACGGCGTCCTGCTGAAGCCGCTGCCGTATCCCTCGCCCGAACAGCTCGTGTCGGTCTACGACACGCAGCCTGCCTGTGCGACGTGTCCCGCGTCCTTCCCGAAGTACATCGACTGGAAGGAACGGAACCAGGCGTTTGCGGCCATCGGCGGCTCCACACCGGCCGGGTTCGTGATGACCGGAGAAGGGGACCCTGTGCAGGTTGTGGCGATCCGCGCCACGGCTTCGCTGGCGGAAGTCTTCGGGGTGCCACCCGCGCTGGGCCGGTGGTTCTCCGAAGCCGCCGATCAGCCCGGGGGGCCCAAGGTCGTCGTGCTGACCCATGGCTTCTGGACGAGGAGCCTGTCCCGCGATCCTGCCATCCTGGGACGGACGCTGACGCTCGACGGGGAGGCGTACGAGGTGATTGGTGTGATGCCGGAGCACTTCGCTCACCGCCGGGCGGAGATCTTCGTGCCCCTCGCCCGCCAGCTCGATCCGGGCACGCGCGGGAGCCACTTCCTGTCGGTCTACGCGCGGCTGAAGCCCGACGTCGGTCTCGAGCGCGCCACAGCCGATATGCGGGCGTTGGGCCGATCGCTCGCCGAGGAGTTCGGCGGAAACCACGGCATCGACGTGCGGTCCTATCGCGAGGTGATCGTCGGCGACGTACGGCCTCAGCTCAGGGTGCTGCTCGGCGCGGTGTTCGCCGTCTTGCTGATTGGCTGCGCGAACGTGGCGAACCTGCTGCTGGCCGCCGGGCTCGCGCGCCGCCGCGAGCTGGGCATCCGCCTCGCGCTCGGCGCCCGCACGTCGCACCTCGCCCGGCAGCTCATTGCCGAGAGCACCACGCTGGCGCTCATCGGCGGCGCGGCCGGCGTGATCCTCTCCATCTGGCTGCTTCGTACCTTCGTCGTCCTTGCGGGGAACCAGCTGCCGCGCGCCGCGACGATTGCGATCGACGCGCGCGTGGTCCTCTTCAGCGCAGCACTGACGCTGGCGGTCGGAATCTTCTGCGGCCTCTGGCCGCTGCTGCGTCTCAGGACGAAGGCGCTGGCCGACGCCGTGCGCGAAGGGGACACGCGCACGGGCAGCGGCACAGGCCGCCAGTTCGGCAACGGGCTGGTCGTCGCGGAGATCGCGCTGGCGTTCGCGCTGCTCGTCGGCGGTGCGCTCCTCGTCAAGAACCTGGTTCTCCTGCAGTCGCGCGACCCCGGCATCGTAACCGAGCGCGTGATCGCCTTCGACCTTTCGCCAGCCGGGCCAAGGTACGCGGAACCGGAGGCCGTCCGCACGCTGTACAGGGACTTGTACGCGCGTCTTTCCCAGATCGCTGGTGCTGAGCACGTCGGCTTCATCAGCCACCTCCCGATGTACCGGTTCGGCACGAACGGCGAGATGCAGATCGAGGGCAGGACGCCGTGGGAGCCGAACGAAGCGCCGCTCGTCGAGTACCGCTGGTACTACGGCGACTACTTCAAGGCGCTGGGCATTCCACTCGTCCGCGGCCGCATGCTCGACGCGCGCGACGGAGACAGGACGACGACGGTCCTCGTGAATCGCACGATGGCCGAGAAGTTCTGGCCGGGCCAGGATCCGATCGGCAAGCGCTTCGGGCAGGGCAGCGACCGCAGCCGCTGGTACGAGGTCGTCGGCATCGTCGGCGACATCCGGTCGTTCGGGCTCGCCGCCGCCACGCCCTACGAGTTCTACCGCTCCATCGACCAGCAGCCCGCCCGTTCGCAGACGGTCGTGCTGCGCGCGGCGGCCGGCGATCCGTCCAGCCTGATCCCGATCGCGCGCGAGATCGTGCGTTCGCTCGATCCCGCGCTGCCGGTGACCGCAGTGCAGACGATGGAAGAGGTCGTTGCGTCGTCGGTGGGGCGGCAGCGGCTCGTGTCGGCGATGGCGGGCGTCTTCGCGCTGCTGGCGGCCGTGCTCGCCATGGTCGGCGTGTTCGGCGTGATGACCTACAACGTGCGCCGGCAGCGCCGCGAGATCGGAATCCGGCTCGCGCTCGGCGCCGACCGTCCGGCGGTCCGCCGCCTCGTCATCGTCCGCGGTCTGCGCCTGGCGCTTCTCGGAAGCGTGGCGGGCGGCCTGGGGGCGTTCCTCCTTGCCGGGACACTGCAGACGATGCTGAACGACGTGGCGCCGAAGGACCCGCTGGTGTTTGCCGGGACGGGCCTGGCGATCGTGACGGCGGCGCTGCTGGCCTCGTACCTTCCGGCGCTTGCGGCCGGGCGGACGGATCCGATGATCGTGCTGCGGGATGGCTGAGGCTGTAAAGAAGCCACAGCCTGAAGAGAAAAGCTCCAGCTTTCGCGGTACCGCGTGCGATCTCCTCCTGATCCAGCACGAGGATGAAGGTTGGATCTGTCGGCCACCAATCATAATTGGCCCAAAGACTGTCAAGAGGTTGACTTTCGTCGTCGGTACAGCTGCTTACGTGCAGTGAAACCCCAGGAACCATCAGAATGCGCCGGGCCGCACCGTGAAACTTACGCCCCGCGCGGCAGCATTCTTGCTCAGCGCCAGGTGCCCGGACTGCTTGACCCGGGCGGGAAGGTCCATATGAACATCAGCAGGCGGGCGGCCGGCGTCATCGCGGCGGTCGTCCTGGCAACGGTGCTGGGCACTGTGCCGGCCGAGGCGGTGATTCACGAGATCGTCGCGCAGTGGTGCTCGGGGCGGGAACCGTTGGGCCCGCACGGCCTGTCGCGAGGTGGATCGAAGAATTTCGCCCAGCCAGTCAACGCGAACGGCTTTGTCGGGGATGCGGTCTTCAACGCGTCGCTCGGCGGACTGCTCGTTACGTTCAACTACGACCACCCGGCATCGAAAGTTCGGGGAACCGGCACCTTCATCCAGATCGGTTCAACGCCCGATGGAGTGCCCATTTTCATCGAACGAGTCGAGCCTGACCCGGACTTTGCCGCCTTCCAGCATTGTCCTCGCCTGGCGGGCAACTGAACGGGCAAAACTCCCAAGTTCCAACGTCCAACTCCCAAATCTCTGAGACTCGACATTGGGAGTTGGACGTAGGGAGTTCTCAAGCGTTTGACTCGCTCCGCGACAGCCGCTTCGTCATGACCACGAAGTGGCACGGACGCCGGGCGCGTCCGGCGTCCCGAAACTGCCGCGTGCCGCGCTCGGAATATCCGAGCCGACGGTAGAACGACGGAAGCTCCTCCCGGAGGTTGACCACCTCGATCTCCATCTCGCTGCAGCCGGCGCGCCGGCAATGCTCCTCGGCCGCCGCCACGAGCTGTGCGCCGAGGCCCCGCCGCTGTCGTGCCGGATCGACCGACAGCAGCCCGAAGTAACCCTGCGTGCCCCTGATCTCGACGTACACGCAGCCGGCGAGCGCGCGGCCCGCGTCCTCGAGCAACAGGAACTCCCCCTTCGTCATCCTGTTCAGCACGTCCTGCGCGTTTGCGCGGTCGCCGTCGACGAAGAAGTCTTCGACGCGATACGCGCTCGTGATGAGCGCGGCCACGGCAGGTGCCTCGGCCGGGTCTGCGATACGGATGGACATAGTGCTCTCTGCTCCGACGGAACCTCTTCCGGCCTCGCCCCAAGGCGACAGCGGACGCCAACGCCTGAGCGAGAGGACGATCGCCGGGGTGCGTGATAGGCTACTCGAGCACGCGTATCCATGGGGTTTCGATTTGCCGCGCGTCGAAGTCGCCGGCTGATTCCGCCGTTTCAAAATCTGCAGAGGTCATGCGCGTCAGTCGGTTGCCACCTTGCGTTGGAGGGCAGACCGGGGGCAGATCGGGGTCTCACCCCGGTCTGAACCCGGTCTGACCCCCGCGCCCGGAGCGGCCACCCTGGACGTCCATCTCATCGACGGCACCTACGAGCTCTTCCGGCACTTCTATGCCCTGCCGTCGGCCAAGGACCGCGACGGCCGTGAGGTTGCCGCCGTGCGCGGCGTTCTGACGTCCGTGCTGGGGATGATCAACGGCGGCGCAACCCATCTCGGCGTCGCTACGGATCACGTCATCGAGTCCTTCCGCAACCGGCTCTGGTCCGGGTACAAGACCAGCGCGGGGGTCGATCCGGATCTTCTCGCGCAGTTCCCTCTGCTCGAGGAGGCGCTTGCCGCGCTCGGCGTGAGGGTCTGGCCGATGGTGGAGTTCGAGGCCGACGACGCGATGGCTGCGGCGGCGGCCGCCGCGGCGACGGATCCGCGTGTCGGCCGGGTGTTTCTCTGTACCCCGGACAAGGATCTCGCGCAGTGCGTGCGCGGGACACGGGTCGTACAGATGGACCGGCGGCGCGCGGCGATTCGCGACGAGTCGGGCGTGGTAGAGAAATTCGGCGTGCCGCCGGCATCGATTCCCGACTACCTTGCGCTCGTGGGTGATGCCTCGGACGGCTATCCGGGTCTGCCGGGGTGGGGCGCCAAGTCGACGGCTGCCGTCCTGGCGCGCTTCGCGCATCTGGAGGCGATTCCAGCGGACTGGCGCGAGTGGCGCGTCAACGCCGCCAATGCCGCGGCGCTGGCGCGGACGCTCGAACGCGATCGGGAACTCGCGTGCCTCTTCCGGGTCCTCGCGACGCTCTGCACCGACGTCCACGTCTTCGAATCGGTGGACGATCTGGAGTGGAAGGGGCCGAAGGCGGAATTCGCTTCGCTCGCGGCCAGGCTGGACGCCGCTGCCGGACGGGCGATGGCCATTCCCCCGCCCGTCAGGCGGGCGCGCTAACCGTGCTTGCACGGCCCAAATGTGTACGAAGCGACCGCATTTCGGCACTGCAAGCACGGCAAGGCGCGCACGGCGCGCCTGCGAGGGAGCGGCGCGGGGCGTAGGGGTCCCCGCAAGCGACCGAGCCGGGGTGTGGGGCGGAGCCCCACGCTGGTGACCGATACCAGATTCCGATATCCCCGCGAACATCACGGGCCTGAACCACGCTGACGTCTCACGCCTCGCCGCCGAGAAAACTCACGCGAGTCGCCCGCGCGCGGCCCGCAGCGTCTCCTCCGGCCGGCCGCTCGCGTCGAGCCGTGTCCACGAGATCTCCCCGGAATCGCGCGCGGCCTGCCGCCGGAGCACCGCAGCGGTCGCGTCGGAGACATCCGCGCTTCGCGCCTTGAGCCGCCGTGCCGCAATTCTGTACGGGGCTTCCAGCCAGAGGCCGGTGAAGGGTACGCCGGCCGCGCAAGCCAGGCGTTGCGCCGCCGCGCGATGCCGCTCGTCGCCGAACACGGCGTCGAGAACGACGCTGTGACCGGCGCGCAGGGCGGCTTCTGCTGCGTGAAGCGCCCGCGCGTAGACACGCTCGGTCACCTCGGGCTCGTAGGCCTGTTCGGGCAGGCGACGCAGCAGCTCGACACCGAACATCTGCTTGCGGACGACGTCCGACCGCACGATCACGGCGCCGGGCGGTGGGCCGACGGCGGGCGCGAGCAGGATCGCCAGCGTGGATTTGCCGCAGCCCGACAACCCTCCCACCGCGACGAGACGCGGCGGCAGGGGGCGAAGCAGTTCCTGAGCCAGCTCCAGATACCGTCGCGCTTCGCGACGCTGTTCGGTGGAGGCGGCCTGATCGGGTTGGGCCTCAGCCTGACTGACGCTGACTTTCGACCGCACGGCCGCCCGGGTCGATAGAAACAGGGGTAGCAGCGCGAGCCCGCCGTAGTCGGGACGCCCGACCAGGTACGCGTTCAGCGCAGCGTTGGCGTGGGCGGGAAGACCCCTGTGCAGCAGATCCATCAGCAGGAACGCCAGATCGTAGAACACGTCGATGCATGCGAGGGCGTCGTTGAATTCGATGCAGTCGAACAGCGTCGGCACGTCCGCGGCCAGATACACGTTGTGCAGGTGGAGATCACCGTGGCACTGGCGGACCAGACCGTGCAGCCGCCGTGCATCGAGCAGCACCGCCAGTCGATCGATAGACGTACTGGCGGTTGCGTGCAGATCGTGGCACGAGGAGGGGTCGAGCGTCCCCGAGGGGTCCGCGATCATCTCCTCCAGGTTGCCGTCCACCACGGACCGGATGCCCGTCTCGCCGCCGTAGTCGCGGCGCGGCTGTGCGAACTCGTGAAACCGCGCAACCACCCGTCCCAGGGTGGCTGCGGTTCCAACCTCGAGCCGCCCCTCCGTCGCGAGCCGGTCGAGCAGCTGCCGTTGGTCGAAACGCGACATTTCGACGAGCCACTCCACTGGAGTGCCGCCTCCACCCAGCGTCAGTCTGCCGCCGGGTTCACGTGTGACTGCGATCACCGCACGATAGAGATCGGGCGCGGTCCGCCGGTTCAGCTGGACCTCGCGTTCGCATGCGGCGCGGCGCTTCTCGAGCGTGGAGAAGTCGAGGTACGGAAACGTCACTGCACGCTTCAGTTTGTACGCCCGGTTCCCCGCCAGAAACACCTGGCTGATGTGCGTATCGACCCGTTCTACACCGCCGCTGCGCAGCCCGAACGTCTCGGGACGCGACAGATGAGCGACCACCTCGGACTGGTCAGCCGGTCGGGCAGCAGCCTCTGAGCCGGATCCCTGATTCACGGCAGCGTCAGGAGCAGCCACGCCGGTACGGCCCCGATCTGGCTCGTCATTCATCGCACGTTCACAGGACCTGGCACTTCAGTTGTGCTGTTGACCCAATCTCCGTCCGACGTTTCTTCAGACGACAGGCTGACGGAAGCCGAAGATCAGGCACACAGTTCCAGCGACGGCTTCGCCGTCACGCCGGGCCGGGCGGAAGCTCCACTGCCGCGCGGTGTCGAGCGCGACTGAATCGAAGCCACCTGCCGAGGCGGCAATGCGCACTTCGTGTGGCCGGCCGTCTTCCCCAACCAGGATCTCCACGATGGCCACGCCGGAGCCCGTTCCGCGCGGCGGATATGGTGGCGCGGGACCGTTGACAGGTCGGGGCGTGTCACCGGCCAGCGGCGCCGTCAGTCGGACAACGTCCGGAGGTTTCGTGGCGTCGCGAATCGAGGGCGGCCTGAAGAGCCCGATGACCAGGACCGGCGACGCCACGGGTTGCCTGCCGACAGACGCCGGGCGGAACTGCCACCGCCGCACCACCTGCTCCACATCCTCGGTGAGCGAATCTCCAGATACTCGCGCGACGGTGCCACTGGCGTCCACGAGCGCGACGGCAACAGTCGACGTCCAGCCGACGGCCAGCGGCGATAGCGGCGGCGTTTCCGCCTGGACGAGCCGTGCCGGCGCAAAACTGCCGTCAGCCCCCCTGTCAGGCGGCGCCTGCCACGCACCGCTGGCGGACGCCGTAACCAGGATCAAGCCCGCGGTCAGATATCGCAGATTCATCGCGCCTTCCCTGTCGTCGAACCGTCGAACTGCCGGTGTTCCGGCAACGCCGAGCCGGCGCTTCCTGGCGTTCCCTGCCGCCCAGTCGCCTCTTGGGCGCGCGAACGTCCACCCGATGAAGCGCTTGCACGATGCGTGCGCATTTCGGCGCCGGACGAGTTTCGTGGCAGTCCAATTGCTGCGGCCCAGGCGGGTCGCACACGCCCGGTCAATGACTAGTGGCCTGTTAATCGCTACTGATTCAGCGGAGACAGGCCACTTGCGCCGCATGTGGCCTGGAGGCAAACGTCATGGACGTTGAACACATCATGTCGCGGGACGTGCAGACATGTACACCCGATACCAGTCTGCCGCAGGTGGCCAGGCTCATGTGGGAGCGGAAC